>NZ_JAMYNR010000014.1:0-197898 GCF_040319155.1 Mesorhizobium sp. M0954
GCCATCACAGCCATCATGCGAAAGCTCATCATCCTCGCAAACGCACTACTCAGGGACAATCGGACCTGGACACCATCTCTCCCTTGACCAACACGGATACTCTAACCGCGGCGGCAATTGAAGGTTCCCTGGCTTGGGATTTCATTGCCGCTGGAGGTCAAGGGCGAAGATCACAGCCGCGCCTTGGTGGTGCGCGGCGTTGCCAGGAGCAGGCTTGTTTCGCTGCCGGTAATTCCGGGAATCAGCCGGATACGTCTCAGCACCGCATCGAACTCGCTCAGCGTCTGGGTTCCGAGTTCTATCACCAGGTCCCACCGGCCATTGGTGGTGTGGATGGTCGAGACCTCGGAGAAGCCGCCCAGCGCCCGGATGACGCGATCGGCGGCATGGCCCTCGATCTCGATCATCATGATGCCACGCACCCGCTGATCGACCGCGTCGGCGCGTAGAATGACCGTGTAGCCGACGATGACGCCGTCTCTTTCAAGTCGCTCGATCCGGGACCTTACCGTTGCCCGGGAGACACCCAGGCTAACGGCAAGGTCGGAAATGCTGCGCCGGGCGTCGTGCCGCAAAGAGGTGATGATCTGCTCATCGAGACGGTCATGTTTGCTCACAACGGAAGTAGATGCTGCCGCTATGGTAAGGCACTTCGACAAATTTGCCAATTTGACATGTTCATTCTGCCAGCGATGCCGGCTTCAATAAAGCCATCGTAATTGGCGGGGTATGACAAATGCATTGCACGATCGTTGGGGCGCCGATCCAGGCCGGCTCAGGCCGCATGGGCTGCGAGATGGGGCCGAGCGCGCTTCGCACGGCAGGTCTGGCCGGCGCGCTGACCGAGCTTGGCCATACGCTGACCGACCTCGGAACGATTGTCCCTGCCGATATGCGCCCTGTCGTACACGGCAACGCGGCGGTGAAGGCGCTGCCGGAAATCGCCGCCTGGACGGCAGCGATCAGCGAAACTGCCTATGCCGCAAGCGCCGATGCGATGCCGATCTTTCTCGGCGGCGACCACAGCATTTCGGCCGGCACGCTCGCCGGCATAGCCCGCCGCGCGGCGAATGCCGGTCGGCCGCTCTTCGTGCTGTGGCTCGACGCCCACCCCGATTTTCATACGCTCGACACGACGACCAGCGGCAATCTGCATGGCGTGCCGCTGGCCTATGCCAGCGGGCAGCCCGGCTTCGAGGGCTATTTCCCCCGGCTTGCAGCACAGGTGGAGCCGGCTTGCATATGCGCGCTGGGGATCCGCAGCGTGGACCTGGCGGAACGGGATGCATTGCGCAGAGCCGGCGTGACGGTCCACGACATGCGTTCGATCGACGAGCACGGCATAGCGCAACTGCTTCGCGCCTTTCTCGAACGGGTGAGCGCCGCCAATGGCATGCTCCATGTCAGCCTCGACGTCGATTTTCTCGACCCGTCGATCGCCCCGGCGGTGGGCACCACCGTTCCCGGCGGCGCCACCTTCCGCGAGGCGCATCTGGCGATGGAAATGCTACATGACAGCGGCCTCGTCACCAGTCTCGACCTGGTCGAGCTCAACCCATTTCTTGACGAGCGCGGCCGCACCGCCACGCTTTTGGTTGACCTGACCGCAAGCCTGATGGGCCGGCGGATCATGGACCGCCCGACGAGGGGGTTCTGAGCCATGACCGTCAATTTGAACATCGTCCCGTTCGTCAGCGTCGACCGCATGATGAAGCTGGTGCTTGCCATCGGCATCGAGCGCTTTCTGGTCGAGCTTGCCGCCTATATCGAAGAGGATTTCAGGCGCTGGGAGCTGTTCGACAAGACGCCGCGCGTCGCCTCGCACAGCATTGACGGCGTCATCGAGCTGATGCCGACCAGCGACGGGCAGCTTTACGGCTTCAAATACGTCAACGGGCATCCGAAGAACACGCGTGACGGCCGCCAGACCGTGACCGCTTTCGGCGTGCTTGCCGATGTCGGCAACGGCTATCCGATGCTGCTTTCGGAAATGACCATCCTGACGGCGCTCAGAACCGCCGCAAGCTCGGCCGTCGCGGCGAAATACCTCGCTCCAGAGGCCGCCAGTTGCATGGCGATCATCGGCAATGGCGCGCAATCGGAATTCCAGGCCATTGCCTTCAAGGCGCTGCTTGGCGTCGACAGGCTGCGTCTCTACGATATCGACCCGGCGGCCTCGACCAAATGCATGAAGAACCTTGCCGGCCTGGGCTTCGACATCAAGCTCTGCGCGTCGGCGCAGGAGGCCGTTGAGGGTGCAGAGATCATCACCACGGTTACCGCCGACAAGCGGTCGGCAACAATCCTGACCGACAACATGGTGGGATCCGGCGTGCACATCAATGCGGTAGGCGGCGATTGCCCGGGCAAGACCGAGCTGCATCGCGACATTCTGCTGCGCTCGGATATTTTCGTCGAATACCCGCCGCAGACGCGCATCGAAGGCGAGAGCCAGCAGCTCGATGCGGATCATCCGGTCACCGAATTGTGGCAGGTGATGACAGGAAAGGCAGCAGGCCGGACGGACGCCCGACAGATCACATTGTTTGATTCCGTCGGCTTTGCGATCGAGGATTTTTCCGCGTTGCGTTACGTTCGCGATCAGCTTCAGCGGACCGGCCTTTACGAGGAACTAGACCTTCTGGCCGATCCCGATGAGCCGCGTGACCTGTTTGGCATGCTGCTGCGCGCCGAAAAAGCGACCGGGCTGGCGGCCGCCGGCAGCTGAGCTGCGATCCTGTCGGTCAGTCCTTCTTTTCCTGATACAGGCGCTCGGTGGCGCGCTCGCTTTCCCTGCGCTCCGCCGGGCCGCGACGGCGCTGCGTGAGCAGGGCGTAGGCGATCAGGATTGCCAGCAGCAGTGGACCGCCTGCAACAACGAGCAACCACAAACTATTCCCAGACATCGACCGTCTCCTTTCCCTCACAACCGGGAAGGACCCGAACCGTTCCTCCGTCTTGTTGGGAGTCGTCAGCGGGGCGCGGTGCAATTCAGGATTTTATGCCTCGGTCAGGACGTTGCACGCCTTGTCTGCACTCAGGATGTCCTTATCTAGACTCTTATCCTTCGATCACATGCACTCTCTGCGAAGTGAAGGGAACCACAAGGGCTTTCTGACATTTGGTTGTTCAAGAGACAAACGTGCAGCCACACCGGCTCCGGGGCTAGGAATACCATGCGTGAGAATCAATCCGACGTCTTCGATCTGTTTTCCGAGGTTTACAAGAATGCGGCTCAGGAGGAGATAAGCCTCCAGCAATATCTGCTTGCCTGCCGCGAGGACAAGTCGATGTACGCCTCGGCACCCGAGCGGATGGTCGAGGCGATCGGCGAGCCGACCTTTGTCGATACCAGCAAGGACGAGCGGCTCGGTCGTATTTTTTCGAACCGGACGATCAAGATCTATCCAACCTTCGCCGACTTTTACGGCATGGAGGATACGATCGAGCGTATCGCCGGTTATTTCCGCTATGCCTCGCAAGGGCTCGAGGAACGCAAGCAGATCCTCTATCTGCTTGGCCCGGTCGGCGGCGGCAAGTCCTCGCTTGCGGAGCAGCTGAAAAGGCTGATGGAGCAGCGTCCGATCTATACGCTGAAGGTCGGCGGCCAGGTCAGCCCGGTCTTCGAATCGCCGCTCGGGCTGTTCGACCCCGACCGCATGGGCGACCTTTTGGAGGACAAATACGGCATCGCCCGACGGCGACTGAACGGCCTGATCTCGCCCTGGGCGGCCAAGCGCCTCGACGAATTGTCCGGCGACATCTCCAAATTCAGCGTCGTCAAGCTGATGCCGTCCAGGCTGCGCCAGATCGGCATTGCCAAGACCGAGCCGGGCGACGAGAACAACCAGGACGTTTCGGCCCTGGTCGGCAAGGTCGACATCAGGCAGCTGGAAAACTTCAGCCAGTCCGATCCGGACGCCTACTCCTATAGCGGCGGGCTGAACCGGACGACGCAAGGGCTGCTCGAATTCGTCGAGATGTTCAAGGCGCCAATCAAGGTGCTGCATCCGCTGCTGACCGCCACCCAGGAAGGCAGCTACAACGGCACCGAGAATTTCGGCGCTTTCCCCTATCAGGGCATCATCGTTGCCCATTCCAACGAATCGGAATGGCTGCAGTTCAAGAACAACAAGAACAACGAGGCGTTCCTCGACCGCATCCTGGTGGTCAAGGTGCCGTATTGCCTGCGCGTCACCGAAGAGCGGCAGATCTACGAGAAGCTGTTGCGCGAAAGCGAATTGGCTAACAGCCCCTGCGCTCCGGAAGTGCTCGATATCCTCAGCCGGTTCACCGTCTCGACCCGCCTGGCCGAACACGACAATTCGCCGCTCTACACCAAGATGCGCGTCTATGACGGCGAGAACCTCAAGGAAACCGATCCCAAGGCGAAGTCGGTCCAGGAATACCGAAACGCCGCCGGCGTCGACGAAGGCATGACCGGCGTCAGCACCCGCTTCGCCTTCAAGATCCTGTCGCAGACCTTCAATTACGACACCGAAGAGGTGGCGGCCGATCCGGTGCATCTGATGTACATCCTTGAAGAGGCGATCAAGCGCGAGCAGTTCCCGAAGGAGACCGAGGCGGACTATCTCGATTTCATAAAGTCGGAGCTGGCCACCCGTTATGCCGAGTTCATCGGCCACGAGATCCAGAAGGCCTATCTGGAATCCTACAGCGAATACGGCCAGAACCTGTTCGACCGCTATATCGCCTACGCCGATGCCTGGATCGAGGATCAGGACTACAAGGATACCGATACCGGCCAGATCCTCAATCGCGAGGTCTTGGACAACGAATTGTCGCAGGTCGAAAAGCCGGCCGGCATCGCCAATCCCAAGGACTTCCGCAACGAAGTGGTGAAGTTCACGCTGCGCGCGCGGGCCAGAAACCATGGCCGCAACCCGTCATGGACAAGCTATGAGAAGCTGCGCGAAGTCATCGAGAAGCGGATGTTCGGGCAGGTCGAGGACCTGCTGCCAGTGATCAGCTTCGGCTCCAAGCAGGACAGCGTGACGGAGAAGCGGCATACCGAATTCGTGCAGCGGATGATCCAGCGCGGCTACACCGAGCGCCAGGTCCGCCGGCTGGTGGACTGGTACATGCGGGTGAACAAGGCGGGTTGAAGCCAGCCCGGGGTAACATATGCCGATCTTCATTGATCGCCGACTGAACCCGAAGGACAAAAGCCTCGGCAATCGGCAGCGTTTCCTGCGGCGGGCGCGCGAAGAGTTGAAGCGCACCATCCGCGATCAGATCCGCGCCGGCAAGATCGCCGACGTGGACGCCGAGCATGCCGTTTCGATGCCGGTGCGGGGTACCGGCGAGCCGAGCTTCAACGATGCCAGGAACAGCGGCAGCCGCCAGCACGTCCTGCCCGGCAACAAGCATTTCACCCCAGGCGACCGGCTGCCCAAGCCCGGCCAGGGCGGCGGCATGGGATCAGCCCCGGGAAGAACCGAATCGGAGGACGATTTCCGTTTCGTGCTGTCGCGCGAAGAGGTTCTCGACCTCTTTTTCGAAGACCTCGAACTGCCGGACATGGTCAAGCTCAACCTCAAGGAGATCCTCGCTTTCAAGCCGCGCCGGGCCGGCTTCGCCGCGACCGGCTCGCCGACCAACATCAATGTCGGGCGCACGATGCGCAACAGCCATGGCCGCCGCATAGCACTCCGGCGCCCCAAGCAGGAGGAACTCGACGCAATCGCGCAGGAGATCACGTCGCTGGAGGCGAAGCCGCAGAACGCCGAGATGCGCCAGCGCATCGTGGCGCTGCAGGAAGAGCTTGAGCGACTGGAGCGCCGCCGCAAGCGAATCGCCTATGTCGACCCGGTCGACATCCGCTTCAACCGCTTCGACGCCCAGCCGGTGCCGAATGCCAATGCGGTGATGTTCTGCCTGATGGACGTGTCCGGCTCGATGGGCGAACGCGAGAAGGATCTGGCCAAGCGCTTCTTCGTGCTGCTGCACCTGTTCCTGAAACGGCGCTACGACCGGACCGAGGTGGTCTTCATCCGCCACACGCACGAGGCGCAGGAGGTGGACGAGGAGACCTTTTTCTACAACACCCAGAGCGGCGGCACGGTGGTTTCCACGGCGCTCGAGGAGATGCACCGCATCGTCGAGCAGCGCTATCCCAGCCGCGAATGGAACATCTATGTCGCCCAGGCCTCGGACGGCGACAATTTCGTCACCGATTCGGAGCGCTGCATCACCCTGCTCGACGAACAGATCATGCGGCTTTGCCAGTATTTTGCCTATGTCGAGATCCTCGACGAGCGCGAGAGCCACATCTTCGGCGCCACCGACAACGGCACGTCGCTGTGGCGTGCCTACAGTGCGGTCAAGCTGAGGTGGTCGAACTTCCAGATGAGCCGCATCGCCACGGCGGCCGACATCTACCCGGTTTTCCGCCAGCTCTTCGCCAGACAGCAGGGTTATCAAAAGAGCGGTGAAAGAGGGGGCTGATGGCGAGCAGATCCGGGTTGTTGTTTTCCGGTTCCGAATGGGATTTTAGGACGCTGTCGCGCGCTTACGAGACCATCGAGGCGATCGCCACCGAAGAGCTCCACCTCGACGTCTATCCGGTACAGATGGAGATAATCTCGTCCGAACAGATGCTCGACGCCTATTCCTCGGTCGGCATGCCGCTGATGTACCGGCACTGGTCCTTCGGCAAGCACTACCTCTACCAGGAATTGCTCTATCGCAAAGGCGGACGGGGGCTTGCCTATGAACTCGTCATCAATTCCAATCCCTGCATCGTCTATCTGATGGAAGAAAACACCATGGCCTTGCAGGCCCTGGTGACGGCGCACGCGGCACTCGGCCATAACCATTTCTTCAAGAACAATTATCTGTTCCAGCAGTGGACGGACGCCAGCGCCATCCTCAGTTATCTCGACTTCGCCAAGGGTTACATTGCCCGCTGCGAGGAGCGGCATGGCGTCGATGCGGTGGAAGAGATCCTCGATGCCGCACATGCGCTGATGGAGCAGGGCGTGTTCAGATATCACCGGCCGCCGAAGCTGTCGTCGGAAAAGCAGCGCGAGGGCGTTCGCGAGCGCCTGGAATACGAGGAGCGTTCCTACAACGACCTATGGCGCACGCTGCCGCCTTCGAAGGACGGCGCCAAGCCCCGCGAGACGGACATCATGGCGGAGCGCAAGAAATCGCTCAAGCTGCCCGAGGAAAACCTGCTTTATTTCCTGGAGAAGAACAGCCTGATCCTGGAACCCTGGCAGCGTGAGGTCATCCGGATTGTCCGCGTCATCGCGCAGTATTTCTATCCGCAGCGCCAAACGCAGGTGATGAACGAGGGCTGCGCCACCTTCGTGCATTACACGCTGATGAACCTTTTGTTCGACCGCGGCCTGATCGGCGAAGGTGCCATGCTGGAGATCCTGCGCAACCATTCGAATGTGATCTTCCAGCCGGGCTTCGACGATCCGCGCTTTTCCGGTATCAACCCTTACGCGCTGGGCCTCGACATGATGCAGGACATCCAGCGCATCTCGACCGCGCCGACCGCCGAGGACCGCGACTGGTTTCCCGATATCGCCGGCAATGGCGACTGGCGCCAGACCCTGCTGGACGCCTGGGCCAACCATCGCGACGAGTCCTTCATCCGCCAGTATCTGAGCCCTACCCTGATCCGGAAATGGCGGTTCTTTGTGCTTGCCGATGCGGCCAACGATCCGCACTACGAAGTCGCCTCGATACACAATGAGCGCGGCTACGAGAGCATCCGCGCCGCACTCGCCCACAGCTACGATATCGGCGCCAGCCGGCCGGACATCCAGGTGGTGGACGTGGACCTGCTCGGCGACCGGTATCTGCGCCTGCAGCATAAGGTCAAGGACGGCATAGTGCTGGAAGGCGGCAGCCGCGACGCCACACTGCGGCATATCCGCAAGCTCTGGGGCTACGAGGTCAGCATGGTCGCGGTCGACGCGCAGACCGGCGCCACAGTCCACGAACGGTCGACCAGCCAGATCGGGGAATGACCGAACCGGACTTGCCGGCGAAGTCGGGTGTCGTTGCCTTTACCGGATCACCAACCACCCTATCTACGCGCGCACCACGAGGGCATGGTCGGGAGCAGGAACATGCGCGCATTGACGATCGCCACGCTTCTGCTGGTCGCCGTCTCGATGGCGCTCTCGCTCGCGCACGCTCTGGAATTGCCCGGCAAGTTGCGCCTCAAGGAGGCCACCTACAGATCAGTGCAGGCGATCTACTATCCCGGCTTCACGATCGGCGGGTTCGCCGAGATCGGCGGCATCATTGCACTCGCCGTCCTGCTTTACCTGACGCCCTATCCAAGCGCACGATTCTGGTGGACCTTGGCGGCGTTTGTCTCGTTGCTGGCGGAGCACGCGACCTATTGGTTGGTCACGCACCCCGTCAATAATTTCTGGGTGCAAGACACTGCCCTGCCGAAATCCGCCGCGACGTTCTTTTCAATGTTATCTCGAAAGCAGACCGGCGACTGGAGAGATTTGCGCAACGTCTGGGAGGCTTCGCATGTCGCCAGGGCAGGCCTGGCGATACTGAGCCTCGTCTCAATTGCTGTCGCCGCGACATTTTTTGCCGAGTAGCCCCAGGGATCAAGACGGCGCCCTCGTCCGCCAATTTTGCGGCCACGAACGCTGCATCCGTCAGATCAGGGAACGGAGCCGGCGCCGTATTGTCTTAACGTCAAGCGATCCGGCCGTTCAGCGGTCGGCGCGATGCTTGTTGTGGGCGCTTTCCTGGTGCTCGCCGCGGATGATGTTGCGATCGTCGGGATCGGCAATATCCTTCGGGTCCGATCTGAGCTCGGCACCGCGCCGGAACGCCTCGCGCTCTTGCCTGGTCTTTTTCAAATCCGCTTCCGCGTCGAAATCCTTGCCGGCGTTTTTGGTGTTCTCGCGCTCTTCGATGATGCGCAATTGCTGCTCATGAGTCTTTTTTCCGGCCATCGGTGACCTCCTTCTTTTGATTTTCCGCTTTCCCAGGGTCCAAATTCACTACAGCCCGAAAGGATAGGTCTCGGGAAGGCCTGTCCCCGCATGTTCCGGCCCAAGCGGCGTCACGGCACTGGTTTCATCGAACCAGACGAAAGCATCGAACTGGCGGGCGAGCGAGGCGTCCGCATAATGGCTGTGGAGCTCGGTTTCGGGCCGGTAGATGACGCCGATAAAGCGTTCCAGCCGGCGCTCCAGAAGCCGTTCGCGCAGCGTGTCGTCGCGCTCGAAGTCGAGCAGGAAAGGCGAGACGCCGCTGTCGTGGCAAAGCCGCTCATAGCTGTCGTTGTGGGAGGGCCGAACCGGTTTCACTTCCATGTCGCCGTCCCAGTCGGTGGCGGCGGCCACCGTCCCGGAATGCGTACTGAGCCCGATCAAGGCAACCTCGTCGCCAAAACGCTGGCGGCAGAGCTGGCCGATATTCAGTTCGTCCCTGACGATCCCCATTTCGGTATAGCGGGCATCGCCGATATGGGAATTATGTGCCCACACCACCGCCTTGGCATTCGGGCCGCGGGCCTGCAGCAGGTGCTCCAGCGTTTCGAACATGTGGGTGTCGCGCAGGTTCCAGGATTGCGCGCCGCCATAATACATGGTGCGGTAATAGCGCTCGGCGGAGGCGACCAGGCGGGCGTTCTGGGTGGCGTCGAGGAAATCGATACCGTCCTGCTGCGCATAGTCGAGCTCTCTGGAAAGCAATTCCCGGCATTGCTCGAGCACGGCCTTCTCGCATTTCTGGTAACCGGAGGTGAGTGCGACACGGCCATAGGTGGCCGGGTCGTTCTGCCACGGCGTCAGGCAGCCATAGCGTTCGCGCGCGATCCTCGCCGCCTGCGGATCGACCCGGTCGAGATATTGCAGGACCGCCGCAATCGATCCGCCCATATTGTAGATGTCTAGGCCATAGAATCCGGCCCGCCGGGAGGATTTGCTGATCCGCTCATTACGCACTCGCATCCAGTCGACGAACGCCGCGACGTCGGTGTTGCGCCACATCCAGGTGGGAAAGCGCTGGAAGGGCGGCGCGGCGCCTGGCCGCGGCGGCCGATGGCGGACGTAACGGTCGATCGCCGCGGCATCGGGCCAGTCGGCCTCGACCGCGACGATGGTGAAGCCATGCTTCTCGATCAGCCTGCGAGTGATCGCGGCGCGCGCGCGGTAGAACTCCGACGTGCCGTGGCTGGCTTCGCCGAGCAAGACGACGCGGCGGTCGGCAAACCGGTCGAACAGCGCACCGAAGGCCGGATCGTCGAAATCCGGAAGCGGCTCGGCGGCGGCCGCGATCATCTGCGGCAGGCTGCTCCTGCGCTGATGCCGGTGCGGAAGCGCGGCCGCTATCTGGCTGTCGCTGCCTGGCTCGCCCCAGCCTTGCTCGCCGATCAGCGGAACAAACCGCACGCCGCCGAAATCCTCCTCGGTGTAAGTTGCTGCGCCGGTCCGGGTGACCTTGAGCAGACGCTGCGAGTCGAATTCGTCGCCGACCGGGATGACAAGCCGGCCGGCGACGTCGAGCTGTTCCTGCAGAGCGAGAGGTGCGCCGGGTCCGGCGGCCGCAACCAGGATCGCATCGAAGGGTGCCGCCTCGGGCCAGCCCTTGGTGCCGTCGCCGGTGCGGACTTCGATATTGTCGTAGCCAAGCTTCTTGAACCGCTGCCTTGCCGTTTCAGCCAACGCGGCGTGGCGCTCGATCGTGTAGACGCGTTCGACGATCCGGCTCATCACGGCAGCCGCATAGCCTGATCCGGTGCCGACCTCGAGGACGTGGTCACCGGCTCCGATCTCCGCCATTTCGATCATGAGTGCAACGATATAGGGCTGCGATATCGTCTGACCTTCGGCGATCGGCAGCGGCCCGTCCTCATAGGCGAATTCTTCGAAACCAGGCTCGACGAAAGCCTCGCGCGGGACCTCGCGCATCGCTAGAAGGACATTGCGGTCGCGAATGCCACGGCGGCTCAGGTGGATATCGACCATTTGGTTGCGGGCATGGGAGAGATCGAGCATCTTTCTGCTCCTCCTAGGGCTTCCGCTGCAATCGCCCAACCTGCTCAACGGCACTTCGGCCGGCTCATATCTCAGGGCCTCGGCGGTCCCCTTGGATTCAAGCAATGCGGTGCATCTTCCTAACCGTTGGCAAGCCCCGAGGTTCCCCAAAAGACCGACCCGCTTTTGTCTGGCGAGGCGCGTTGCAGGATCGACAAGCGGGCGCCGGCCGCGCCGCCCAAACTTATTTCGAGGCAAATCCTTTCTCCGACGCGACGCCACTCCAGATAACGACGGACGAGGGTATTCCGGAGGCATTTCCATGAACGACGAGGCCCGCACCGCTGCGCACACGACCGGCCTTGACCAGATCGATCTGATGGACCGCTACTGGCGCGCCGCGAACTACATCTCGGTTGGCCAGATCTATCTGCTCGACAATCCGCTCTTGCGCGAGCCCTTGCGGCCCGAGCACATCAAGCCGCGGCTGCTCGGCCATTGGGGCACGACGCCCGGCCTCAATTTCATCTATGTGCATCTGAACCGGATCATCCGTGAACGTGGTCTCGATGTCCTGTTCATCTGCGGTCCGGGTCACGGCGGCCCGGCAATGGTCGCGAACACCTGGCTCGAGGGCACCTACAGCGAAATCTATCCCGAGGTCGGCGGGGACGAAGACGGCCTGCGAAAGCTGTTCCGGCAGTTCTCGTTTCCCGGCGGAGTGCCGAGCCACGCCGCTCCGGAGACGCCCGGCTCGATCCACGAAGGCGGAGAACTCGGCTATGCGCTGGTCCATGCCTTCGGCGCCGCCTTCGACAATCCGAACCTTGTCGTTGCCTGCGTCGTCGGCGACGGCGAAGCCGAGACCGGCCCGCTCGCCGCGGCCTGGCATTCCAACAAGTTCCTGAACCCGGCATCCGATGGTGCCGTCCTGCCGATCCTGCATCTCAACGGCTACAAGATCGCCAACCCGACGATCCTCGGCCGCATGGAAGACGAGGCGTTGCGCAGCCTGTTCCTCGGCTATGGCTACGAAACCTTTTTTGTCGAAGGTCATGAACCTGCCGCGATGCATCGCGAGATGGCCCGCACGCTCGATACGGTGCTCGACCGGGTCCACTCCATCCAGGAGCCGGCACGAGCCGCGGGCTGGAAGGGAGACCGGCCGCTGTGGCCGATGATCGTGCTGCGCAGCCCAAAGGGCTGGACCGGGCCGAAAGAGGTCGACGGCAGACGAGTCGAGGATTTCTGGCGTTCGCACCAAGTGCCGGTGTCGAATGCACGCGGCGATGCGGCGCACCGCCAGATCCTGGAAGACTGGATGCGCAGTTACGAGCCGGAAAAACTGTTCGACAAAGGCGGCCATCTCCTGGCGGAGCTCGCGGCGCTAGCGCCGACAGGACCAAGACGAATGGGCGCAATCCCCTACGCCAATGGCGGCCTGCTGAAACAAGACCTGGTGCTGCCCGAGTGGAGAGGCCTGGCGCTCGACGTACAGCGTCCCGGCGGCGCTGTCGGAGAGGCGACGCGGACCGTGGGAAGCTATCTTCGCGACGTGATCCGCTTGAACGCCGATGCCAGGAATTTCCGGCTGATGGGACCGGACGAGACGTCCTCCAACCGCCTCGACGACGTGTTCGAGGTTACGGACCGGGTCTGGATGGAGCGGATCGAGCCCTACGACGTCCATCTTTCCCGTGACGGTCGCGTCATGGAAGTGCTCAGCGAGCATCTTTGCCAAGGCTGGCTGGAGGGCTATCTGCTGACCGGCCGCCATGGCCTGTTCTCGTGCTATGAGGCGTTCGTCCACATCGTCGATTCCATGGTCAACCAACATGCCAAATGGCTGAAGACCTCCGGCGAGCTTGCCTGGCGCAAGCCGATCGCCTCACTCAACTACCTGCTGACCTCGCATGTCTGGCGGCAGGATCATAACGGCTTCAGCCATCAGGACCCGGGCTTTGCCGATTTCGTCGCCAACAAGAAGGCCGACACGGTCAGGCTCTATTTCCCGCCCGACGCCAACACGCTGCTGTGGATCACCGACCATTGCCTGAAAACCTACAACCGCATCAACGTCATCGTCGCCGGCAAGCAGCCGGCGCCGCAATGGCTGTCGGCCGAGGACGCGGAAGCGCACTGCCAGGCCGGCGCCGGCATCTGGGAATGGGCCGGGACGGTTGCCAAGGGCGAAGAACCGGATGTGGTCCTGGCTTGCGCTGGCGACGTGCCGACACTGGAGGCGCTTGCCGCAGCCGACATCCTGCGCTCGGGCATTCCGGACCTGAAGATCCGCGTCGTCAATGTCGTCGACCTGATGATCTTGCAGTCGAATTCCGAGCATCCGCATGGCTTTGCCGACGACAGATTCGACGCACTGTTCACCAGGGCCAAGCCGGTCATCTTCGCCTATCACGGCTACCCCTATCTCATTCACCGTCTGACCTACCGGCGCGCCAATCACGACAACATGCATGTGCACGGCTTTCGCGAGGAAGGCACGACGACGACGCCGTTCGACATGGTCGTGCTCAACCAGCTCGACCGCTATCATCTGGCGCTCGCTGCGATCGCGCGCGTGCCGGGGCTGGCCGAGCGGGCGAAGGAGCTTGCCGCGGCGCTGCATGGGAAATTGGCTGAGCATACGGCCTATGTCCGCGAACATGGCGAGGACATGCCCGAGATCCAGAAATGGTCCTGGCCGCAGGACGGCGCGACGAGGGCCGGCGATTGATGCGACGATCGATCCTTGCGTTGAATGCCGGCTCGTCCAGCATCAAGTTCGGACTTTACGACCTTGCAGCGTCCGCCGAGCCGGATCTTGCCTCGCGCGGTTCGCTGGATCTGGGCGATGCGCCAAGGCTGACCGCGAAAGCCGCCGATGGGGAGCTGCAGTGCGATCGGCCACTTACCGCGGACGCATCACGCGACATGGGCCTCGGCCAGATGCTGCAGTGGATCGAGAACGAACTTGGCGGAAGGAAGTTGATCGCCGCCGGCCATCGCATCGTCCATGGCGGACGCGAGTTCGTCGAACCTGTCCGCCTGACGCCGACAGTTATCGAGGCTCTCGACAGGCTGACCCCGCTTGCGCCATTGCACCAGCCACGCAGCCTCGCACCAATCCGGGCGCTTGCCGCGCTGCGGCCCGACCTGCCGCAGGTCGGATGCTTCGACACGGCCTTCCATCGGACCATCGAGCCTCTGGTCAGCCGTTTTGCGCTGCCGCGCCGCTACGAGGCGGACGGCATCCACCGCTACGGCTTTCACGGGCTTTCCTACGAATATGTTGCCGGCCGGCTCAAGCAGATATCGCCCGATCTGGCGGCGAAAAGAACCATCGTCGCCCATCTCGGCAACGGGGCGAGCCTGTGCGCCATGCGCGACGGGCGAAGCGTCGATACGACGATGGGCTTTTCGGCGCTTGATGGCCTGGTCATGGGCACACGCTGCGGCGCCATCGATCCGGGCGTGCTTTTGTACCTGCTGCTGGAAAGAGGCGTTTCCGGAGAGGCGCTGCAAGACATGCTCTACGAGGAATCCGGCCTGCTCGGCGTGTCCGGCATTTCCGGCGACATGCGCACGCTGGAGGCCAGCGACGACCGCCGGGCCCGCGAAGCGGTGGAGCTTTTCGCCTTCCGCGCCGCCAGGGAAGTTGCCGCCCTCGCCAACACGCTGGGCGGGCTGGAATGCCTGGTGTTCACCGGCGGCATCGGCGAGCACTCGGCCACGGCCCGTAAAGCGATTTGCGACAGGCTTGACTGGCTCGGCGTGGCGATCGACGAGGCCGCCAACAGCTCTCATGCCGCGCTGATGAGCCAGGCGGAGAGCAAAGTGGAAGTCCGCGTCGTGGCGACCGACGAGGAAGGTGTGATCGCCCGCCACACGCGCAAGGTGATGGAGGGGCCCGGCTGAGGCGGATGGCCTCGGCTCAGCTCGAATGGCTCTGCTCGACCAGATGGTATTTGTACCGGTCGCGAATATGCGCGTTGAAGAACCGGCCCTTCGACGAGGCTTTGCGGAATGCCGCGTGGACCTGCGGCGGCACGTCCTCGTAATCATAGCGGTTTCCGCTCGGGACGAACCATACGGAGAGTACCCTCGTCGCCGGCTGGTAATCGATGCTTCTGATCGCAGTTGAAGGCATTCTCAACAGGTCCAATCCACGCCGTCGTGTGAATAACCCTGCACGGAGAGCGAGGTTCCTTCCTGCCGAAGTAGCCTTGCCGCTACGGGCCGGCTTCACCAAATACGGTTGATGCCACCGCTCAAGACATCGGCTGCAACCCGCCAGGGCGATCTCTTTGCCGCCGCCGACGACCTGCCGGAAGGATTCCGCTACCAGCCCGAACTGATCACGCCGGACGAGGAGGCAGCGTTGGCGAGCCAGCTCGCAACCCTGCCTTTTCAGCCCTTCGACTTCTATGGCCATCTGGCAAACCGGCGGGTGGTCGGTTTTGGGCAGCGTTATGATTACGACCGGGGCGAAGTCGTCGAGGCACCGCCGATACCCGGCTTTCTGCTGCCGCTCAGGGAAAAGGTTGCAGCCTTTGCCCGCTTGCCCGCCGAAACCTTCGTGCAGGTGCTGATCAACGAGTACCGGCCGGGCGCCGGTATCGGCTGGCACCGCGACAAGCCTCATTTCAAGGCGGTCGCCGGCGTTTCGCTGCTGGCCGCCTGCAGCTTCCGCCTGCGCCGGAAAAACGGCACGCGATGGGACCGCAAGACGGTCACCGTCGATCCAAGATCGGCCTATCTGATGACGGGTGCTGCGCGCAACGAATGGGAGCACAGCATTCCGCCGGTTGCCGAGCACCGCTATTCGATCACGTTGCGCACGCTGCGGCCGCAACGCGCTTAAAGCAGAGCGGGAGCAAGCCCGAGCACTGCCCTTAAGAACTGGGCTGAAACAAATTCATCCGTCGCCATGCCGACCGGCAAACTCCGCCAGCATGGCGCGCTGGCCTTTCAGGATCTTGAGGTTGGCTTCAGGCAGGGAGAACCAGCCCGCTCTGTCGACTTCGGTAAATTCCTTCATCGAGCCGGACCTTGGCGGCCATTCCATGACGAAGGTGTTGCTGTTGATGGCGTCGCTGTCGAAATCCGCCTCGACGCACCATGCGATGACGAGCTTGCCGCCCGGCTGCCTGTAGCTGCCAAGGTGTTCGAAAACGCCATCGATGGCGACGCCTAGCTCCTCTTCGGCCTCGCGTTTTGCTGCCGCCAGGTCGTCCTCGTTCTCGTCGACCAAGCCCTTCGGGATCGACCATGCGCCGTCGTCCTTCTTCGCCCAGAATGGTCCGCCCGGATGCACCAGCAAGACCTGGAGATGTCCTTCCCTTCGGCGAAAGATGAGCAATCCTGCGCTGCGTTGGGCCATCCCGCTATTCCCCTGACGAAACTGAAACGAACGTCCGGGCCGGCATATGGAACAGCCTGCCATGGCGGAACGATTTCGGCTCGCAGCCGTTCCGTCCGTTCGACAAATGAGTGATCGACATGGCGACGCCGCGAGCTGCCTGGAAGGGCTTTATGAAAGTCGGATCGGTTTCCTGTGGCGTCAAGATCATCGGCGCCGTCAGCGAGGCCGAGAAAGTGCATTTCAGGATCCTGAACCGCAAGGACGGTCTCCCGGTCAAGAGCGCTTATATCGACGAGGAGACCGGCGACACGGTCGAGGCGGCGGAGCAGGTAAAAGGCTATGAGGTCGAAAAGGGCGAGTTCATCCATATAGAGCCGGACGAAATCAAGAAACTGAAGATGGTATCGCAGCATACGCTCGAGATCGGCGAGTTCGTGCCCGCCGCCGAAATCGACGCACGCTACCTCGAAAAACCCTATTATCTGGTTCCGGCCGACGCGCCCTCCACGGAGGCTTTCGCGGTGATCCGGGACGCCATGGCCAGGAAGAAAGTGGCAGCCCGCTCCTGCGTCGTGCTGTACCAGCGTGGCCGAGAGGTGCTGATCCAGCCGCTTGGCAAGGGCATGGTAATGACGGAACTACGCAACCACAATGAAGTGGTCGCGGCGGACGCGGTGTTCGAAGGGCTGAAGGCTCGCAAGGTCGATCCCGAGATGCTGGAAATCGCGCAACTGCTGATCGACAAGAAGCCGGCCAAATTCGACCCGTCGAAGTTCGAAGATACTTATGAAAAGGCGCTGGTTGCAATGATCGAGGCCAAGCGCAAGGGCAAGAAACCGCCCAAGCCGGCACCTGAGCCCAAGACGAACGTCATCAATCTCGCCGATGTTCTGCGCAAAAGCCTGGCGCAGGAAGGGGGCAAGGCTCCCAGCAAAAAGCCGAGAGCGGCCCCGAAACGCAAATCAGCCTGAATGTCCGAAAGCGGATCGAACGGAACCGAAAACGCTCGCGCGCATTTAGATGACGTAGCAATCCGTCGGCAAGCCAAGCGGAGCGGGGGACTGGTGGACGTCGTTGAACTAAGGACTGGCGGAATCCCGCAAGTTTCCTCCGCCGATCTGATGCAGGCGTTGCCTGTGGCCGTCTACACTACCGACAAACAAGGCTACATCACCTTCTTCAACGAAGCCGCTGCCGATCTCTGGGGACATCGTCCGATGCTTGGCCAGGACCGCTGGTGCGGTTCATGGAAGCTTCGCCACCTTGATGGGCGACCGATGGCGCATGACGAATGTCCGATGGCCGTTGCCTTGCTGGAGGAGCGGGACGTTCGTGGGGGCCGGGCGATCGCCGAGCGGCCGGACGGCCAACTCATCCCGTTCAGTGCGCATCCGGTCCTG
The DNA here is from genome assembly GCF_040319155.1 of Mesorhizobium sp. M0954. NCBI lineage: Bacteria > Pseudomonadati > Pseudomonadota > Alphaproteobacteria > Hyphomicrobiales > Phyllobacteriaceae > Mesorhizobium > Mesorhizobium sp. M0954. The sequence continues at coordinate 17,754 of NZ_JAMYNR010000014.1, forward strand.
CTTCGCAATGAAGCCGGCGAGGTTGTCGGCGCCATCAACACCCTGCTCGACCTGCGCGTGCAGACGCTGGCCGACGACGCCGGCATAAGGCTCGCCGCCATCGTCGAATCCTCGATGGACGCCATCGTGTCCAAAGACCTGAACGGCATTATCACCAGCTGGAACGACGCGGCACAACGCCTGTTCGGCTATACGCCCGCCGAGGCGATCGGGCGCCCGGTGACGATCCTCATCCCGCCCGACCACCTGGATGAGGAAGCCATGATCATCAGCCGCATTCGCGCCGGCGAACGGATTCCTTCATACGAGACTATTCGGCAGCGCAAGGACGGCACCTTGGTTCCGGTTTCGCTCACCATCTCGCCGATACGCGACGGCATCGGGCGTATCATCGGCGCCTCCAAGATCGCGCGCGACATCAGCCCCCACAAGGAAAGCGAACGGCGCATCCGCACACTCATGCGCGAAGTCAACCATCGCGTTAAAAACCAGTATTCGGTGATCGTCTCGATGATCCGCGAGACCAGCAAGCTGGCGGGTACGCCAGAGGCCTTCCTTTCACGGGTCCGGGAACGCATCATGGCGCTTTCGGAATCGCACGACCTCCTGGTCGATGCGGAATGGCGTGGCGCGACCATCGGCGAATTGATCCATGCCCAGACCAAGGCCTTCGCGACACAGGCCCGGCTGTCGATGAGCGGGCCGATGATCATGCTGCAGCCGAACGCCGTGCAATATCTCGGCATTGCCTTTCACGAGCTGGCCACCAATTCGGTAAAGCACGGAGCGCTGTCGCACCATGACGGACGGGTCGAAGTCGAATGGACCGTGACGCCAGCCGCCGATGGCAGCGACGGCTTCCGCCTTGTCTGGCGGGAACTGGACGGGCCATTGGTGGATGAAAACACGCGACGCGGTTTCGGAACGGTTGTGCTCAAACGCGTCACGCCGCAGGCGCTCAGCGGCACCGGCCGCCTGGAATTCGCCAGGCACGGCATCACCTGGACGCTGGAAGCGCCGCTGCGCTTCGTTCAGATGTCGATGGCTGGCATCGCGGCTGATTGAAGGCCGCTACACCGGCCGCGGCTTGGCGGCCGTGTGGCAACGCAATCCCTTTGGTAGCAATCAGGAGGAGCAGCGATGAGTTGGCTGGGCACTTGGCGGAATCAGTACGGGTCGGTGGTCGAACTGACCACCGAAGAGGGCGGACGGATCAGCGGAACCTTCAGGACGGCGCTAGAGGACAGCGCCTTCTTCGGCATGACCGTGCCGCTGTTCGGAGCCTGCCATGGAGACGTCATCGGATTCACCTGCGCGGCCGAAGGGCGGGTCGGAGCCGCGGCGGTGAGCTATACCGGCATCCGCAGGAACGGGAAGCTGGAGATGCTGTGGCACACCGTTGCGGATGCTGCTTTGTCGGCGGAAAAGGAAGGTGCCCCGGCCCGAGCCAGGAAACTCCCCGCCTGGCGCGCCTTTGGAACCAGCCTCGACAGTTTTGAACGCGTCTCCTGACGTGTCGGGCCCGCCGCCGCGGCATTCAGCTCGCAAGTGAGGCAGCAGGGTTCCCGCGGTGCATCGGAACTCGCGCTGACGATGGCGCGTTAGCCAGGACATGCGCTGTTCGTTACGGGGTCGACCCAATGAGCGTGCTTTATCGCGCAGCGAAAATCGCCGAACAGGCTCATGCCGGGCAGACGGACAAGACAGGGCGGCCTTATATCGAACATTGCCGCCGGGTCGTCGATGCCGTCGAAACGCTCGACCAGAAAGCCATCGCCTATCTTCACGACGTCATCGAAAAAGGCGACGGCTGGAACCGCGACCGGCTTGAGGCGGCCGGGTTCGGGCCATCCATCGTATCGGCCGTCGCTGCCATGACGCGGCGGCCGAACGAGGGCGATCCCGCGTTCGTTCGCAGGGCTGCGGCCAACCCGCTGGCATTGCCGGTCAAGCGCGCCGATCTCGCCGACAATCTATGGCAGGCACGGCAGATCGGTGCCTCGACAGCGAAATACGAAGACGGCCTGCGCATTCTCAGGGAAGAGTTCGCGAGTTGACGGACAGCTGGCGGCTGTCGCCGATGTAGGTCTACTCGGTGACGTGCGGCGTGTGCCGCTTGTCTTCCGCGGGATCGGCGTCGATCCGCGCCCTGCCGGGATCGAACGCACCGTGGCGGGCGATCGCCAATGCCGGGGTGTCGGGCGTCTCGTAGGCCCACATGAAGTCTTCTGCCGACGAACCGACCGCATGAACCCGCCAATAGCTTGCCGTGCCCTTCAGCGGGCTGTGGCTCGTCGTGTTCGTCTTCTCCAAGAGGTCGAAATAGATGTCCTCGAAGGGTACGTAGAAAACAGGATCATGGCCGTCTTCATAGAGCAGCTTTGCCCGCTCGCTCGACGCAATAATGGCATCGGAGAACCGGACGGTCACGGTTCCATCGAACGGGACAATCCTGAGCGGGCCTGGGCGGGGGGCGGAATCTGCGGCTAAGGACTGCATTCGACTTCTCCGTTGACTGCGCTGCCTTTCCGAAACGTGTTGTTGCCCGTCAGGGTTCCAGACCGCCGGCGCGCCGAGCCCGGATGGTGGAACGGTTCTGCAAGGTCGTCGTTGTTTCAGACCTCCGCACGCGCCATAATCGCAATGGCCGCCACTCACCGACTCAACAGCAAATGGATAACATGCTGGATCGATCGCCTACCCTTCCAAGGTCGCTTGGCGCTGCGCTGCGAAGGGAAGTGCCGCGGTTTACGGCACCCGGCAATGAAATTTCGTGCACCACGGTCGCATCCTACAACGTGCACAAATGCGTCGGCACCGACGGCAGGTTCGATCCGGAGCGGGTCGCGGCCGTGGTTAAGGAACTCGACGCCGACATCATTGCTTTGCAGGAGGCCGACGAAAGAACCGGAAGCAGGCAGGGTTTGCTGGATCTCGCAGCGCTCGAGCGGGACAGCGACCTCGTCCCCACCCATGTCCCGGAAAACCGCCGCAGCCATGGCTGGCACGGAAATCTGATCCTGGCACGCCGCGGCGTGGTCGAAAGCGTGAACCAGATCCGGCTGCCCGGCCTCGAGCCGCGCGGTGCGGTTATCGCGGACCTGGAACTGAAGGGCGTCTCCCTCCGGATCATAGCCGCACATTTCGGCTTGCTGCGGCGGTCGCGCTCGCAGCAGGCCAACGCGCTGGTCGAAGCCACGCACCCGGTTCTGCGGCCAACAATCCTGCTCGGCGACCTCAACGAATGGCGCGTCCGCAACAGGTCTTCGCTGCTGGCCCTGCTGCCGCATTTCGGTCCGATCGATGCGGTTCTGCCGAGCTTTCCGTCGCGCTTTCCGCTGTTTGCGCTCGACCGCATCCTGGCCAGGCCGCCGCACCTGATTTCCAGCATCGAGGTGCACAAGACGCCGCTGGCGCAGCGGGCTTCCGATCATCTGCCGATCAAGGCCCGGCTGAACCTGGACGCGATACGGCAGCCGCGGCTGCAACCAGAATGAACCTGAAGGGTTGTTAGTCAGATTTCAGACGGTTTGCTTCGCTGATGTTTATCGGTGCACTTCATGGATACAGCCATCTCGCGGTTTGCCCGGGACAAGATCGCTGCCGGCAATAGCGGGCTGCTGCTGATCGCCGACAATTATGACGCGTTTGCCGCGCGAATCCTTGCTGCGCGCAGTGCCACAAGCAGCCTCGACCTGATGTACTATCTCTGGCACGACGACCATAGCGGCCGGCTGCTGATGCAGGAGGTCGTCAAGGCGGCGGAGCGCGGTGTCCGCGTCCGCATGCTGCTGGACGATATCAATCCGCGCAACAGCGACGCTGCTTACCTGGCGCTCAACAGCTACAAGAACATCGAGCTGAGGCTGTTCAACCCCAGCGGCATGAGGAACGGCAGCATCTTTCGCTCGCTGGAGATGGTCGCCCGGCTGTTTGCGATGACCCGCCGCATGCACAACAAGGCCTGGATCGCCGATGAGGGCTTGGCCATCGTCGGCGGAAGAAATATCGGCGATGCCTATTTCGACGCTGCGGAGACGAATTTTCGCGATCTCGACCTGTTGCTTCTCGGTCCTGCCGTAGGGCAGACGATGCAGATATTCGAGGCGTTCTGGAATTGCGAGGCGGCAAAGCCGATCCAGCTGCTCAACCCGGCTGCGGTGGGCTCGCGCGCCGATTTCCTCGACAATCTCGACGCGACCGCGGACGGCCAGCTTTTGAACAGCCTCAGTGCCTGGCGCACGATCACGGAGTTCATTGCAGCGCACAGCGACGTCTGCTGGACCAAAGGCGTTCGTGTCATTTCCGATCCGCCGGAAAAGGTGCGCGGCAAAAGGCGCAGGAACTGGCTGACGAAAGAGCTGCTTCCCGCTATCGCGGCGACCAGGCAGCGCCTCGAAATTGTCTCGCCCTATTTCATCCCCAGCCGCACCGGGTTGGCCATCCTGTCGAAGCTGGTGGATCGTGGCGCCGAGGTTGCAATCCTGACCAACTCGCTCGCCGCGACGGACGTCGCCGCCGTGCACGGCGCCTATGCCAAATGCCGCCGCAAGCTGCTTAAAAAAGGTATCCAGCTTTTCGAATTGCAGCCCTTCGACCGCCAGGCCAACATTTCCGTTTTCGGTTCAAAGGGAGCCAGCCTCCACACCAAGGCCTTCACGGTCGACGATAGGCTCGGGTTTGTCGGCTCCTTCAATTTCGATCCGCGTTCGGTGTCGTTGAATGCGGAAATGGGCGTGCTTTTCCATGATGCCAATCTGGTGATGGAGTTGCGCCGGCTGTTCGAGCACGAAAAGTCACCGCAGACGAGCTATCAGCTGGTCTTGGACAAAGGCGCCTTGCGGTGGCTCGGCATGGCGGATGGCGAGATGCGGCAATATTCGCGTGAACCGGAGGCCAGTCTCTATCGGCGCATCGTTGCAGCGCTGGTTGGGTGCCTGCCGATCGAATCGCAATTGTAGAAGCGACGGATTTGTCGGAACGGAACTCTTTGTCGGAACGGAACTCGGGGATCACGAGTTGTAACCCGTGTCCGGAGCATGCCGATGAAGACCACGATATACAGTTTTCTTGCTGAGCTCTTGCCGTTCTGGATGGCGCATAAACGCAAAATGCGCGCCGACCGCGCCGCCGAGTGGCCGGCACGACCGGCTGCTGCGGATGACGATGTTCGGCCGTCAGGCGATCCTAATCGAGCAGCACCGGCGCGGCGGCGCAATACGTCCTAAGGGCAGAATGATCCCGCTCCGACTGTCTGGCTAGCCGCATTTCCGCGACGCCGATAATCCCATTTGGCTGCAGAAGCTCTAGCCCTTAGGGCGATCACGCTATCGTCAAGTATCGCTATTCGAAATCCGGCGTTGCCAAGCATCCATTTTGCAGCACGTACGTTAATGTGCACTACAGGTTGCCGCTATAGGTGAGCGCCATGAGTGATAGTGCGATAGAATTCTTGCAGGACTGGATCCACGAAAACGTTCATGTGCCGCCGCCTCCGATCAAGCTTGAAAGGGAGGCGGAAATCCTCGCCAGGGAATGCAAGGAAGAGGCTGCCGATGCCGGCGTACCCATCGAAGACATCGAGGAAGAGGTCGGCGACCTCAAGGACCTGCTCGTCGCCAAGCTTGAAGACGCAGCCGAGGACGAGGCCCGGCAACTCAACGGCCACGGCCAAAAGATTTCTACGCTGGCGGCCGGGCAAAAGCGGGCCGTATGAGGCCGGTCCGAGCGCAGGCAAGGCATCACGAGGTGCGCCGCTTCGGCCTATTGTCCGATCATGTCGTCGACCTCGCCATGGCACGTCTCGCAGGCGACGCCTTTAGCGATATGGATCGAATGATTGAAATAGACGAAGTCGGGGACACTGTTCGCCCGCTGCCACTGCAATGGCTGCCCGGAAGCAAGGCTTGCCCGTATCGGCGCCAGCATGTCCGCGTTGGTGAACAGCTGCGAATGGCAGGTCATGCACACCTCGGTCGCCGGCAGACCCGCCGATGACGAAGTCTCGACGCCGCTATGGCAATAACGGCAATCGACGCCAAGCTCGCCGACATGGTGCCTGTGGCTGAACGGCACTGGTTGCGCCAACGGCCGGCCAACGCCGGTGACGAAGTCCGAACGCAGGATGGCGGTGCCGCCGAGAGCCGCAAAGATCGCCATGAAACACGCGCCCCACAGAGCGAAGCGTGAAATGCCGTTGGCGCTCCTTGAAAAGACCTGCGGCATTCCCTCGCCGATTTCGCATCCAGCAAACCGTATTCACCCCCCAAAACCCCTAACTACGGCTGCGTGGGTAAGTTCCGGCTGGGGCAGCGGAGATCACAGAATGGTTACCCCGCCCTGGCCCATCTGGTCGGGCTGATCGGAAACCATCGAACCCTCCATACGTTCGGATGAGGTCACGTTCTGTTTCACCCGGATAAGCATCATGATCATGACCATCCCCCACCCCCATCCCATTCGCCGGTCCGGCGTTGCCTTCTGGTGGACGATGTTCGTCGGCGCGCTGCTGACGATCCTCGGCCTGCTGATCGGAGGGGGCGGTGCCTGGCTGATCGCGCTGGGCGGATCCTGGTATTACCTGCCCGCCGGGATCGCCCTGCTGGCCGCCGGCAGCCTGCTGCTTGCCGGCAATGCCGCCGGTGTATGGCTTTACGTCCTGACCTGGCTGGCGACCCTTGCACCCGGCAGCCACCATTTCATGGAGAGACCAGGATCGGCGACGCCATCATTGCCTACGCACTGCCAAAAAGCTGACGCCCGACGATGACGGCTTCGCGGGACGCTTCCATCCTGATCGTCGGCGCCGGCCCGACCGGGCTGACGGCGGCAGTCGAACTGGCAAGGCGCGGCATTGCACCTCGCGTCATCGACCGCAAGGAAGGCCCTACGCCGCTCGCCAAGGCGGTCGGCATCAGTTCGCATAGCCTGGACGTCCTTGAACCGTCCAAAGTCGCTGCCCGGTTGCTCGCCGAGGGATTGAAAATTCGTCGAGCCCGTTTCTACTTCGAAGGACGAGCACTCGGCGAGATCGATTTCTCGATCCTGCCGCACCGCCATAATTTTCTGCTGTCATTGCCGCAGCGCGACACCGAATCGCTGATGACCGACACGCTCAAGGGATTCGGCGTCGACGTCGAATGGCGAAGCACATTTGTCAGGATGGCCGAGCACAAAGGCCGGGCCGAGGTGCGGATCGAGGCGCCAGACGGCCGTGACGAGGCAAGTTTCGACCTTGTCTTCGGAGCCGACGGTGCGCAAAGCACGGTGCGTGATGCCATCGGCATCGGCTTCGATGGCTACACGCATCGGCGGCAATGGAGCATTGCCGACGCCGACATCGACGATTGGCCCTATGAGCCGATGGCCGCCCACGCATTTCTTCACAGGAACGGCGACGTCGGTTTTATCATCCCGATCGGCGAGAAGCGCTATCGCGCGGTTTCAAACAGCGAGGATGCGTTGGCGCGCATCCCCGGCAATTACCGGATCACGCGGTTGTTGCGGGCCGACCGCTTCCATATTCCGGTACGACAGGCGCCGCGCTATCAAACCGCATGCGTCTTCCTGGGAGGCGATGCCGCGCATGTGCATTCGCCGTTGGGGGCGCGCGGCATGAATCTCGGCATCGAGGACGCCGCGTCATTCGCCAGGCGTTTCGTCGACGGCACGCTTGCCGGCTACACAAGCGAACGCCACCCGGTGGGGCAACGGTGGATCACGCTCAGCGAGCGCATCCTCTCGGTGGCCCAATCGGACAACGGCATCATGCAAGGCGTCAGAAACGCGGCCTTCAGCGTCGTCGGCCATCTGCCGCTGCTGCAACGGCCGCTGCTGGAGCGTGTCGCCGGGCTCAAGGAATGACGTGGTCGCATAAACCTTTTCGCCGGACATGCGTTGTTGGGTTTCAAGCCAGGGAGATGACCATGCAGATGAAATCGGAAGTCGCCGGCGAGGCCGCCAAGCAACGGCACATCCAGCGCCGGATCGACGAGAAGGACAAGTCCAAATCCAATGGCAGGCAAAAAGGCGCCATGCAGGCCGGTGCCCGCAAATATCCCGAGCCGCCCTTCCCCGAGCAGCACCAGCCGAAGCCGGGGCATGAATGGGCGATCGAGCCGGCGCCGCTTTACGATGCGCCGTACTATATCGGATCGAAAAAGCTCGACGGCAAAGTGGCCGTCATTACCGGCGGCGATTCAGGCATCGGCCGTGCGGTGGCCGTGCTCTATGCGCGTGAAGGCGCCGATGTGGCGATCGTCTATCTCTCGGAGGATAGGGACGCCAGAGATACCAAAAGGGCCGTCGAAGCGGAAGGCCGGCGCTGCATCCTGATCAAGGCGGACGTCAGCGAACGCAACCACTGCCACAACGCGGTGGCTGAGATCGTGCAGGAGTTTGGGCGGATCGACGTGCTGGTCAACAACGCCGCTTTCCAGATCCACTCCAGCGATTTCAGCGAGCTGACCGAGGAGCATTTCGACACGACGCTGAAGACCAACCTCTACGGCTATTTCCACATGGCGCAGGAGGCCGTGCCGCACATGAAACCCGGTTCGGCGATCATCAATACCGGTTCAGTGACCGGCATCGAGGGCTCGAAGCAACTGGTCGATTACTCCATGACCAAGGGCGGCATTCATGCCTTCACCCGCGCGCTCTCGGGCAACCTTGTCGAGAAGGGCATAAGGGTCAACGCCGTGGCGCCAGGCCCGGTTTGGACGCCGCTCAACCCCTCGGACAAGGAAGCCGGCGATGTTTCGAAATTTGGCGCTGACACGCCGATGAAACGGCCGGCCCAGCCGGAGGAGATCGCGCCGGCCTACGTGTTCCTCGCCTCGCCGCACTGCTCGAGCTACATCACCGGCGAGATATTGCCGATCGTGGGCGGCTATTGACGGCATGTATTTCATTGCCCTGGCCACTGACTATGACGGCACGCTGGCGCATGAAGGGATCGTTGCCGAGAAGACGCTTGCGGCGCTTGAACGGTTCAAGAAGAGCGGCCGCAAACTCATTCTCGTCACCGGGCGCGAGCTGCCCGACCTCAAGCGCGTCTTTCCCGAAGTCGCGATTTTCGACAAGGTGGTCGCCGAAAACGGCGCGCTGATCTACACGCCGGCCAGCGAGGAGGAGCGGACGATATCTCCGCCGCCCGCCCCCGAGTTCATCGCCAAACTCAGGAAACGCGGTGTCAAACCGCTTTCGGTCGGACGCTCGATCATCGCAACCTGGGAACCGCATCAGGCTACCGCGCTCGAGGTCATCAAGAAATTGGGGCTGGAGCTGGAAATCATCTTCAACAAGGGCGCGGTGATGATCCTGCCCAGCGGCATCAACAAGGCGACCGGGCTGACAGCTGCGCTTCAGGACCTCAGATTGTCGCCGCACAACGTCGTCGGTGTCGGCGACGCCGAAAACGACCACGCCTTCCTGCGCGCCTGCGGCTTCAGCGTGGCCGTCGACAACGCACTGCCGGCAGTCAAGGATACGGCGGATCTCGTGACACGCGGCGCGCGCGGAAAAGGCGTCGAGGAACTGATCGCCAAGGTGGTCGAGCGCGATCGCGAGCTTGTGCCGAGCCGCGACGGCATTGTGCTTGGCTCGGAGAATGGCAAGGAGGTGTATCTGTCGCCAACCGATACGGTGCTGATCGCCGGCAGCTCCGGCATCGGCAAATCGACCCTGGCGACCGCACTGACGGAGCGCTTCGTCGAGAGAAAGTTCCAGTTCTGCATCTTCGATCCGGAAGGCGACTACGATGGCCTCGAAGGCGCCGTCCGGCTGGGCGACGGCTCGAACGCGCCGACGAAGACTCAACTGCTCGATCTCCTGGGGAAGCCGGACAACAATCTGGTCGTCAATGGCCTGGCGCTGCGCGTCAACGAGCGGCCGGACTTCTTTGCCGACCTGCTGCCGGGCCTTGGCGGTGTTCGCTTCCGCACGGCACGACCACACTGGCTGATCATCGACGAGGCGCATCACCTCTTGCCGAAGCGGCGCGACGACACGCCAATGGTGCTGGCCATGGAATTGCCGGGCACGATCCTGATCACGGTTCATCCGGACGCGATCTCAACCGAGGCATTGCGGCTGGTCACCGCCGTCATCGCACTCGGCCCCAAGGCGAAAAAGGTCATCAAGACGTTCTGTCGCGAGACCGGCACCGAACCGCCAAAGGACAAGGACCTGAACTCTCCAAAAGACGAGCGCGTGCTGTTCTGGCGGCCGCAGGCGCGCAAGAAACCTGCCATGGTCGAGCCGATCGAACCGCGGCAGTCGCTCAAGCGCCACAGCCGCAAATATGCCGAGGGCCAGCTGGACGAGAAGGGCAGCTTCTATTTCCGCGGCCCCGACAATGCGATGAACCTCCGCGCCCACAATCTGATGATTTTCGCCCAGATCGCCGAGGGCATCGACGACAGGACCTGGGAACATCATCTGCGCGCCGGCGACTATTCCGAATGGTTTCGCCACCAGATCAGGGACAAGGAACTGGCGCGCGAAACCGCCGAAGCGGAGAAAGACGGCACACTTTCGGCGCAGGAGAGCCGCAACCACATCCTGGACGCAGTGCGCCGCCGCTATACCGCGCCCGCCACCGCGCCAAAGGAATAGCTGCAACGGCGCCCCGCCGTGGAACCTCATCCGCCAAACGAGATTGTGTTCTATCGGGCGCCAGATCCATTCAATGCCGAATAATGCCCCGGAAGGAGACGATGGATGAGCAGCGACCGGGACAAGAATGGTCCTGTCTTTTCGGCGGAGCAGGCGCGGCAGGGCGAGATCATCCTGCGGACGCGGGCGCGCCGGATCATTTTCATCGCCGGCCTAGTGGGTCTCGTCTTGCTGGCATTGCTGGTGTGGTGGATTTGAATTCCTGACGCTGGAGCGAAATCATGAAATCACAGCTTGTTGCCGAAAGCGCCGGACAGAGAACGTTCGTCGTTGTGCTTGATCCCGGCGAAGAGGCGTTTGCGCAGCTGACGTCATTTGCGGTCGACCGTGGCGTCGGCGGCGCGTCGCTGACCGCGCTCGGCGCTTTCGAAAGTGCAACCGTCGGCTGGTTCGACCCTGGAGAAAGGACCTACCGGAAAATCCCCGTCCGGGAACAGTGTGAAGTGCTGAGCGCGATCGGCGATGTTGCCATCGGCGACGACGGCAGGCCCAGCTTGCACGTCCACGCAGTCCTTGGATTGAGTGACGGCACCACGAGGGGCGGTCATCTGCTGGACGGCATCGTGCGGCCGACGCTCGAGGTCACATTGGTGGAGACGCCTGGCCATCTGCGCCGCAGGCACCGTCCCGAACTCGGCGTCGCCCTGATCGACTTGGAGGCTTGATCCGAGCCGATCACTTCGTTGATTTGACTGCGGCCGTTTCGGGTACGACCTCCCAACCGAAGACGCTGCGGCCGCCGAGCAGATGCGATTGCTCGAACTCCCCGGCGACGATTTCCTTCAGGCTTGGGCCGGTGACATAGCGCTCGACCTGCCTCGACTGGTCGTCCAGCCGCCGCAACGCGCCGATCTCTTCATCACGGCCGAGCCTGGCCTTCTGGACAGCCGACTTCAGCACGCCGATCGTCTCGTCATAGACCTTCAGCGGCACCGGAAACGGGTGCCTGTCCTTGCCGCCATGCGCCAGCGAGAAGCGGCCGGGATCGGAAAATCGGCACGGCGCGCCATGCACCACTTCGGCGACCAGCGCCAGCGCCCGCACTGTGCGCGCGCCGACATTGGGCACCAGGAGAAGCCCGGCGAAATCTGTCGGGCCGCGCTCGGCCGCCGCGGCGATGTTGCCGTGCAGGCGGCGCATGACGACATCGCTTTCGCGTACATCGTGGTGCGCCGGCATCACCAGATGCGGCAGCAGCTTTTGTGCCGGCTCCGGCGCTGGCGCCGAACCCCGCTCCAAAGCGGCAAGCTCCCTCACGATGCGATCCGGTCCAAGGCCGTGCAGAAGGTCCAGTTGTCCCTGGCGCGACGCTTCGGCGCGGCGGTCGGTCAGGTTGACGATCTCGCCCTGATTGGCGCCCTCGATGGCAGCATGCGGTTGGTCGACAAAGCTCTTCAGGCCCTCGGACAGCCAGTGATAGCGGCGCGCCACCTTGCTGTCGCCGTTCATGCCTTGCTGCACCACCACCCAGTTGCCGTCATCGGTGACGATGAAGCCGTGCAGATAGAGATCGAAACCGTCCTGGACCGCGGCGCTGTCCACCTTGGCGACAAGCCGGCTGGCAGTCGCGAGGCCTTGCCCGTCGAGGCCGACACGCTCGCCGATCAGGGCAAGCTCGTGCGGGGTCTTGCGCGAATGCGCGCCGCGGCCGCCGCAAACGTGGATGCCGAGTTCGCCGGAAAGCGGCGACAGACCGCGCTTCAACGCTCCGACGACGCTGGTGGTGATGCCGGAGGAATGCCAGTCCATCCCCATCACGGCGCCAAAAGACTGGAACCAGAACGGATGCGCCAGCCGGCGCAGCAATTCATCGCGGCCGTAATGGTGGATGATCGCCTCGCACATGACCGCGCCAAGCCGCGTCATGCGGTCGCCGAGCCATTTCGGTACGCGCCCGCCGTGAAGTGGGAGATCAGCACTTCCCGATCGCTGTGCCACGGTCTTTTGCTTGCTCCTTGAGTCCTGCCTCGACAGATAGGTATCGAAAGGGGTGTGGAGAAGCTATGGCCTGATTCAGGCCGCGATCGTTGCGAGCCGCTAGAGCAATTCCAGGAAAAGTGTGAAACGGTTTTCCGTCCGGGATTGCGCAGAAACAAAGAGATAGAGCGTTTCGGCGTTTCCGTGAAACGATGAACCGCTCTAGCGGGCAGGTTCGCTGAGGAGATCAAACTTCTGGATCTCGCAATGCTCGCCCACCGATTCCAGCAGATCCATTGGCGGTGCCCCAGTGTCCGGCCGCCTCCAACTGATCTCGAACGAGAAAACAGGGTCTTTGAGATCCGGGCGCCTCTCTATCGCGACGAGGCGTGCCCGGTAGCCAAGCGGCCCGATCATCGTATCGAGTTCCTGTCGGGCTGCGGCCTTCCAGGTCAGTGCCAACTGGGCATGGTGTTCGCGCGACATTCGAAGGTCCACCCATTTCAGGACCAGCAACGTGGCCAGCGTCAGCGCCGTGCCGGCCGCGCCCAAGCCGTATTGGCCACCACCGAAAGCCAATCCGATCGCCGTCATCACCCACAACGTGGCCGCCGTGGTGACGCCGCTGACAAGATTGCCGCGGCGAAGAATGGCGCCACCGCCGATAAAGCCGACGCCGGTCAACACGCCCAGCGGAAAGCGCAAGACGTCCATCGATGCAAACGAATCCGGGTGCTTGCCAACGGTCTCGAGCAGAATACTGGCCTGGATCATTGTGATGGCGGCGGCCAATCCGACCAGCACGGTGGTGCGTAGCCCCGCCGCGTGCCCGCGCGCCTCGCGGTTGAGGCCTATCAACAGGCCGGCGAGCGCGGTCAGAAGCAGTCGTGCCGCGATGTCCTGCCAGACCGGAACAACGAGGAGCATCCCGTTCACCCGTCAGGCCAAGCGCTGCTGGCCAGGAATAGCGCCAAGGTCAAAGCGAACAAGGGCAAGAGCGTCTTCATCGCAAATTCTTTTCGTCGATAAGCAACAAACGATGCGCTTGGATTTTGGTTGCGCCGCCGACGATTCACCCCGGCGATGGGCAGCGGCGGAACAAAACCTTCGGCCTGCGGGTTGGTGGGTTCACGCCAACGAAGGATTTGCAGTCATGGTCCGCTTGCTGCTTGCCGGAGCCGTCGCTTATCTGGCCTATCGCATCACCAAGGAGATCGGCGGGACCGACGAGGTTGATCCGCTGTCGCCTTCGCCCGAGCAAACCGGCCGCAAGGCGCCGAGGCGGCAGAGCGGGGCACAGAGGAATGGCCGACGGCGGTAGCGAATGCCGTAGCGGCGGCGCGGACCAGCCATGACCGCATTTCCGTTGCCGCTCGACCTTCGTCCGATGGAAGCCAAAGCCGCCGATGCAATCCCTGGCGGCGACGGGCTTTGGCAATACGAGCCGAAATGGGACGGGTTTCGCTGCCTCGTGTTCAAGGGCGACGATGCCGTCGATCTGCGTGCAAAATCGGGCAAGCCGCTTGGCCGCTATTTTCCCGAACTGGTCGCGGTGCTGCGCGATGTGAGCTCGCGACGGTTTGTTGCCGACGGCGAGATTGTCATCGACGGATCGTCCTCGTTCGAGGCCCTGCAAATGCGCCTTCATCCCGCCGAAAGCAGGATCCGCAAGTTGAGCCTCGAGACGCCCGCCATGCTGATCCTGTTCGATATGCTGGCCGAGCCCGGTGGCAGGATCATCATCGAAGAGCCTCTCACCACCAGGAGGCAGGCGATTGGGGCCTTTGTCGCGTCGGCGGCACGGCCCCAACTGCACCTGTCCAAATATACGCACGACGCCGCCACCGCCGAGCGCTGGCTGCAAGGCGCCGGCCATGGCTCGACCGACGGTGTCGTTGCAAAACTGATCGCCGGGCCATACCGGCCCGGCGAGCGCGCCATGGTCAAGGTCAAGCGGCTGCGCACTGCGGATTGTGTGGTCGGCGGCTTTCGCTATCTCGCCGGCAGCAACGAAGTCGGATCTCTGCTGCTTGGCCTCTACAATAACGAAGGCAGGCTGGATCATGTCGGATTCACCTCGACCATCGGCAAGGACGACAGGGCGGCGCTGACCAGGCGGCTGGAAAAACTGCGGGCCAAACCGGGTTTCACCGGCAAGGCGCCGGGCGGGCCAAGCCGCTGGAGCACGGAGCGCAGCGGACAATGGGAGCCGATAAAGCCTGAACTGGTGGTCGAGGTTCGTTTCGACCATGTGACAGGCGACCGGTTCCGGCACGGAACCAAGCTGTTGCGCTGGCGGCCGGACAAAGAGCCGCGGCAATGCACGTTCGAGCAGATCGAGTAAGTCCGATCCGAGACACCGCTTCAAGGCGCTTGCTGCCCGCTCTACCGTTCATGACGGACCAATGCATCATTTCACCGGTTCGCCGCGGCCAACCGAGCCTTGGCAACCAAGGCTCGGTTGCGGTTTTGAAATCAGGCAGCTTCCTGCATGGCGCGTTCGTTGACGCCGCTTTCGCCGAGCTTGGAAAGCGCTTCGTCGGTCGCGACCTCTTCCTTGAGAGTTGCCCTGAGCAGCTCGACAACGTCGCTCTTGCCGAGTTCTTCCGCCCACGCGATCAAAGTGCCGTAGCGAGCGATCTCGTAATGCTCGACGGCTTGCGCCGCACCGACAAGCCCGGCGTCGAGCGCGGGAGCACCACTATACTCCTCGAGCATTTCCGAGCCCTCTTCGATGATGCCGTCAATCGCCGGACAGGTTTTGCCGCGGGCCGGCTTGCCGAATTTGTCGAACACCTCCTCGAGGCGGTCGACATGTCCTTCGGTTTCCATGCGGTGTTTCTCGAAAGCGGCGGTCACTTCTTCCGACTCCGCGCCCTTGGCCATTTTGGGCAGCGCTTTCAGTATCTTCTTCTCGGCGTAGTAGAGGTCTTTGAGCCCGTCGAGGAACAGATCCTCAAGGCCCTTGCTTGCCGCCTTCGCGGCCTTTTTCGTAGTCGCCATGATCCTCTCCCGAATGGTTGGTGCCGCCTCGCAAAGTGGAGGCGTCCGATAACCCTCCGACAGGAAACAAGTTCCCTGACGGTCCGGCAGCTTTGCAAATTTTTCCGACCTGCCGTGTGGTGTCGCAGGGGCCTTCGACCTGCGGCAGCAATCGGCCAGAAAAGCGCCGTCAGCGCTCGCCGATATGCTCGACCAGGCGGGTATATTCGGCCTCGGCCAGGCCGTAGCCGCCATCCGCCAGTGCGACGAGACCATCGCGATCGCGGATGATAATTTCGCCGCGGCGGGACCGGATGAGCCCTCGCCCCTCGAGCAGCTGCAGCGCGACCGTTACACCCGGGCGCCTTACGCCAAGCATGATCGACAGGAATTCGTGCGTGATCGTCAGCCGGCCGCCGTCCACCCGATCGTCACACATGAGAAGCCAGCGCGCCAGCCGGTCTTCAAGTTTCGATCGCGCGTTGACCAGCGCGGTATAGCCAGTCTGGACATGCAGATATTGCACGTAGCGCAGCAAGAACAGCCGCAGCGTCGGGCTTTGCGTCAGCGCCGCCTTGAACGGCTCGGCGTCGATCCTGGCGGCTTCTCCCGCCAGCTGCACATAGCAATCATGGACCGTACGGTCGTCGCCCATTATCAGGGCCGAGCCGGTCATACCTTCCAAGCCGACAAGGCCAACTTCCGCATCGCTGCCGTTCGGCATTTTCGCAACCACCGAACCGATGCCGTCCTCGAGGAAATAAATGGCCTCGATCGGCGATCCGGACACTTCGAGCGATTGCCGTAACTCCAGCGAACAGCGCTCGATGTGCGGCTCGAGAGATGCGAAATCGCCGGCGCTCATTCGGCGCAACAGCTTGTTTTTGTACGGATTTTTATTGGAATTTGCTGGATCAGACATAGCTGGGCCCAAAACAGGGCAAGAGCCTTTTTATCTCCCAGCCGTCCGCGCCCGGTATAACCTGCGGACGATAACGCTTATATAAGCACTGAAAGGTATGGAGCCTACTAAATAAAAAAATGAATCGATGCACGGCAGTTTCTCCTGCCGCTTGCCTACGAAAACATCCGACTGAAAGTTAGAGTTGGAAACGTACCAAAGTCGGTTTGGTACGAAAACGACAATTGAGATCGCCGGGCTCGAAAAGAGCCCGTCGCGAGGGATGCAACGGGCTCCATTCGGGCGTCGTGGGCTACGCCCAGTGATCCAAATGAGGGGTGGGTTGGATCGCAGCAACAATGCAGGTGCAAGGCAGTCGTTCCCAAACTGTCTGCTTGGTAATTTCCGTACATTGAGTTTGGACGAGAGCGGCGCTAATTGAATTGGAGTCGTCCACACAGGCACGGCGAGTGGACGCTTGAAAGACGCTTCGCGCTTTCGCCCTTTTCAAGGGAGGATGGCATGCCGATGCAAGGTGCAGCAACTCCAGCCGAACTGAGCGTGCTGAGAAAAGCGCTCGACGACTGCTGCCGCGAGTTGGGTGTTGCGGACGACAGTCCTGTCCGCGAGCGGTTGGCAGCCCGTATCATGTCGCTGTTCAACGAGGGTGTGCTCAACGCCGATCTGAAAGAAGCGCTGGCCGCCGATCGCCAACAATAAGCTGCTGCTGTGGTGGCGTCCTCGGCGCCGAAAGGTTCGGCACCGAGTCGCCCTTTCTAGCCAGGGTCCCGGTTTGCCAAGGATCTTGGAAATCTAGTCTTTTCACGACAAAACGCCCGGCGCTAATTACCAAGCGGCAGGCGTTTTTTGTCGCGAGCGTGACACTAACGCGTGTCGCGTTTGGCCGGCCTCATGCGACGCGCTTTAGCTTCCTGTTTTATGCATGTCGTTATCACAAAACCGCTGCACACTTTTGCACGACATGCATCAAATGCGCCCAAGCAGGACCAGGACAATGACGATAAGCAGCACCAAGCCGAGGCCGCCACCACCGTAATAGCCGGTGCCATAGAACGGTCCGCCGCCCAAGCCGCTGAAGCCGCCAAGCAAGGCAAGGACCAAGATGATGATGAGAATGGTTCCAAGGCCCATGATGTCTGCTCTCCTTGTTTGCGCTGCCGCCATTCGCATCAGCGCGTCGCATTGTACAAAGGTATGAACTCACAAGGAGCATTCCTGTTCCGGCGGGACGGTAAGGCGTACGCTCATGCGGCGAGCAAAATACCGGGCCGGGCCGTCAGAAAAGTCCACAGATGCATGCCCGCGGAGAATGGCATGGCGGTCGCCTTGAACACCCAAGAACATGCTGAAATTAATGGGGAATTTGTCGGAACCTTCGCCCGCCCGAACGGTTGTTTTCGTAGTCGCAACGCGACGACCCTCGTAAAAAGGAGAAGCATCATGCTCACGAAAATTCTCGCAGCTTCGGCGCTTACGATCGGTCTGGCCACGTCAGCGATGGCCCAGAACGTCGGCGATCCCTCCGGAGCCGCTGCCGACGGCAGCGGGCGGACGATAGTAGTCCCGGATAATGGCGGCCCTGACACCGGCACGGATTCGACCATCACCAACAGCATTCGCGATTTCTCAACGACGAATTCGAATGCCGACCGGAATTGCCCACCAGGCCCGCAGGGGGCTCTGCCCGACGCGACCGGCAAGTCTCCGGGCACGATGGCGCCGACGGTGAACGACAACCACTGCGGCAAGTAAGCGCCCGGTTTATCATAGTCTGTGATGAGGCTGCGGAGCGTACGCTCCGCGGCCTCATTGGTGATGAAAATCGGCCGTCTAACGGCAGCGGTGGTCGAAGCTGACCGCGATCTCCCGACCGTCCAGCGCCCGAACGATGAAGCCAACCAGTTCCTCGTCGGTTTGCCGGAACCAGGGAAAGCGTTTGCGCAAATCGGCTATGACGACAGTGGTCGAGAGAATGTCGCCCGAATTGTAGTCGGCCATGACGATATGAACGGCTTTGTCGGTATCAATACCGATTCCAAGCGGCGACTTGATCTGCCCCACGGAAGCCTCCACCCATCTGTCCCGGCAGACGATAGCAAGACTGCGGCAAAGCGAAAGAGCTTGTACGATTCCGTACGGTCCTACGGGTTGCGTTGCACTTTGCAGGACCCAGCCGGCGTGTTTTATTTAAATCATTTGCTTGGCTCGCGGCGGCTGTGGCCACTGCGACCAGGCAACCTCGTCGCAGCTTCCGCGTTGAGCCATCGGAGGGATGACATCAGCCTCGGAGAACCCCCATGAAAACGCTTCTATCCATCACTGCGGCAGCGATGATGGCCGGCGCGCCTTTGGCTGTTTTTGCCCAATCGGCGACGCTGACGCCGCTGACGACCGACACCATGAGCAAGGTTGACACCGCGACATTCGTCAAGACCGTGCCCATCGCCAATACATTTGAAATCGAATCGAGCCGACTTGCGCAGACGCAGGCGACGGCTGACGATGTGAAGGCCTTCGCGGCGCAGATGGTCACGGACCATACCAAGGCCGGCGAGGACTTCAAGGCGGCGCTCAGCAAGGGGCAGACGACTTCGGCCACCGCGCCGGCCGGCCCGTCGCTGGACACCAAGCACCAAGCGCTGCTCGACCAACTCAAGGAGGCCAGCGGGGACAGTTTCCAATCAAAATATATCGACATGCAGACCCAGGCGCATAAGGAAGCGGTGGCGCTGTTTTCCGCTTACGCGAATTCCGGCGACGATCCCGCGATGAAGGAGTTTGCCAAGAAGACGCTGCCGGTGCTGCAAATGCACGAACGTCACGTCAAGGACCTCGCTGCCGCACATCAATGAGAGCGAAGAGTGCCTTTTGCAAACGAAAGGCCGCCCCACACACGGCCTGTGTGACGCGGCTGTCGTCCGGCCACACGGCCGGGAACAAAGCACCGAGAGTGCCGTTATTTACCCGGCTTGTTCGGGGAGGATCCAATGGAAGGCGGCGTTCGCGGGGCGTCAAGGATAGTAGCGCCGGCTTTCGGCGCCGTCCTGGTCGCCGCTGTCACAGGCTGAAATCGCTTTCCGAACGGGACAGGCTGCCTTCATGCGCTACGGCGAGATATTTGCAAATGTTACGGCACTCATGTTGCTGGCCTTGATGATTGGCGGCGTCTTCGTCCTGTTTGGAGAGCCGCTGTGGCCGCGGCACTACGCGAGAATGGTGCTGGTTACGGATATCGATGCCATGACCACCGCGTCAGTCCGAACAAGCTGCCTGCCCAGTCCCTGCCTGCCCGACACCATCAATCATACCGTGCTCACTCCTCGCCCCGAGGACGGACCTTGATTTGCGATTTGCAGACGCTGGAGCTGGGTACGGAAAAGCCCGCCGCCCGAGCTGCGCGGCGGGCTTTTTTGGTGAATCAACCCACGGTAGACCGTCTGGCCACGACTAGGTCAGGATAATCACGATCTTGTAGGTATTCGGGTCGACGATGACGATCCGGCCGTCGGCGAGCACGAAATACTCATAGCCTTCGTAAGCCGGAACGATCTTGACGATGCGCGCCGGCAGACGATGCAGCCGGACCTTCTTTCGCGGGACCTCGACACCGACGGAGATGTCGAAATCGACGTTGGAAACGGGTTGGACGTTCGTCTCCTTGATGACCTGAGTGATCTCTGTCTTCTGCTCAACGGTCACATTGCTGATGGAAGCGGTCGAACTCTGGTCCTGCTGGGTAGAAGTATTGCTCTGAGCCTGGTTTGTGGTCGTGGTCCCAGCCTTACCCTGAGCCTGCTGTTCGGTCTGCATCTTGGAGCTGCCCTGAGCCTCCTCGGTGGTGGTGGTTCCAGCCTTGCCCTGGGCTTGCTCCTCGGTCTTCATCTTCGTGTTGCCCGTGGCCTGCTGGTCAGTCGTGGCGCCAGCCTTGCCTTGGGCCTGCTCTTCAGTCTTCATCTTCGTGTTGCCCGTGGCCTGCTGCTCAGTCGTAGCGCCAGCCTTGCCCTGAGCCTGCTCGCCGGTCTTCAGCTTCGGTTTGCCCTGCGCCTGTTGATCAGTGGTGGCGCCGGCCTTGCCCTGAGCCTGCTCGCCCATCTTGGCGCCGTTCTGGCAATTGGCAGTGCCGGCTGCACAATTGGCGCCGGACTGATCGTCGGTCGACTGCTGCGTCTGGGCAAGTGCGGCCCCGCAGCTGACGCTGATTGCTAACATGCTGGTGATCAGAACGCCTTTCATGAGAGATCTCCTTGGAAAACGCGTCCCTTCACCCCGCAAAACTGCGTCTAAAAAACTTTGTTCCAAACTAATGGAGGGAAACGGCAAGCGATCCGAGTGGCGGAACAAGCTCCACCTGATGACGTTACCGGCCTATAGCGACCCCGCTGCGAACAGCATGACGCGGCGCAGCGCAGAGGTGGCTCACGAGGAAAGGAGACAATCATGAGAATGCATCTTTCGGCGGCCGCGGCTGGGTTTTTGCTGCTTGCGGGTGTCGGCGCCGCTGCCGCTCAGGACGTGGTCATCGAACCGCAGCAGGAGACGATCGTACGCGAGTATGTGAAAAAGCAGCCTCTGGCGTCCGTCCAGCTTCCCGGCGTGGAGCTCAATGTCGGCTCGACCCTGCCCGATACCGTCGAGCTTCATGAGGTTCCCGACGTCAAATACCGCTATGTCGTCGTCGACAATCGGACCGTCCTGGTCGATCCTGGCACGCGCAGGATTGTAAAGGTCATCGAGTGAGCAAGCGCGTCGCTTTGAAGGGACATGCGGCGCGTCCAGCATTGTCGACATCCCGACGCAGAAAGGCCCGCCGTTTCGAAGCACGGCGGGCCTCATAGCGGAGACGAGGTCCGGACAATTTCTGAACCAGCATTGGCTTAGAACGCATGATCCCAGCACGCCCTGTGCTCGCCAGGCCCGAAACTTTGAGAGAATATTCCTGGCTTCGCATCTCGCGGGAAATACGGTGCTTTGATCCGACGGTCAGCATTCCCGATGATGCCGACAAGGCTTGGCACTCCGCCTGGCCGCAACGACTTCAGAACCGACGGGATAGATCATGTCTGGGAACACCAACACTTTGCACTCATTTTTCTCCGCAAGTATAAACCGGCGCGCCGGTCTCGCTGTACTTCTCGCATCAGCGGTTGCGATTGTCAGCCTTGCTGCGCCGTCGCTCGCCGAGGACAAGACGGCGGTCAAGGTCGGCATCATGAGCGGCGAGGACGAGGACGTCTGGCGCGTCGTCACCGCCCAGGCGGCGGATAGGGGCCTGACAATCGAGACCGTGGTGTTCAATGACTATACCCAGCCGAATGAAGCGCTCGAGCGTGGCGAAATCGACGCCAACGCCTTCCAGCACAAGCCCTATCTCGACAACCAGATCAAGACGCAGGGCTATCACATCGTCCCGGTCGGCTATACCGGGGTCTGGCCGATCGGCCTTTATTCCAAGAAGTACGCGAAGATTGCCGACCTGCCAGAAGGCGCGGTCATTGGCGTGCCGAACGACCCGTCCAATGAGGGCCGCGCACTGCGCGTCCTGCAGAGCGAACATCTGATCAAGCTCAGGGAAGGCACCGGCATTCTGGCGACGACCACCGACATCGCCGAAAACCCGAAGCACTTGGTCATCAAGGAGCTGGACGCAGGCATCGTCGGGCGCTCGGTGGAAGACCTCGACGCGGCCGTAGTCAACACGGATTGGGCGCTTAAAAGCGGCCTCACACCGGAGAATCGCATCGCCCAGGAGGCGGTGGCCGACAATCCCTACCGCAATTTCATCGCGGTCAAGGCCGGCAATGAAAACCAGCCCTGGGTAAAGACATTGGTCGCCTCCTATCAGAACGAAAAGGTGAAGGCCGAATTCGATCGGGTCTACAAGGGAACCGGCATCAGCGCCTATTGATGCCGAGCTCGACTGGGCGCCGAAGCCCGGCATGGTAAAGCGGTCCGCGCTTCAACGCGGACCGCGATCGCGTTTGCGGGACACCAATACAGGAACTTTCATGAACCAGCATTTCGCCTCGGTCACCGAAGTCATGCGTCCCGTCGGCGGCCGCTCCGCCGGACCGAACGATGTCGTGCGCCTCATCGAGCTGAAACGCCGCTTCGGCGCGACAGCGGCGCTGGACGGCGTGTCGCTCAGCGTGCGCCAGGGCGAGATCCTCGGCATCATCGGCCGCAGCGGCGCCGGCAAGTCGACGCTGATACGCTGCCTGAACGGCCTGGAGCGGCCGGATTCAGGACAGGTCTACATCGAAGGCCGCGACATCAGCCGGCTCGGCGAGCGCGAATTGCAGCCGCTGCGCCGGCGCATCGGCATGATCTTCCAGCATTTCAACCTGCTGTCCGCCAAGACGGTCGAAGACAACGTAGCGCTGCCGCTCAAGATCGAAGGCCGGCCCAGGGCCGAACGCCTGGCGCGCGCCGCCGAGCTGCTCGAGCTCGTCGGGCTGTCGGAGAAGGCGAAAGCCTATCCGGCGTCGCTGTCGGGCGGGCAGAAGCAGCGTGTCGGCATTGCCCGGGCGCTTGCGGCGCGCCCGGCGCTACTTTTGTCCGACGAAGCGACCTCGGCGCTCGACCCGGAGACGACGCGCTCCATCCTTGCCTTGCTGAGGGACATCAACCGGCAGCTTGGCCTGACCATCCTGCTGATCACGCATGAGATGGAGGTGATCCGCTCGATCGCCGACCGGGTCGCGGTGATCGACGCTGGGCGGATCGTCGAGCAAGGGCCGGTGTGGTCGGTCTTTGCCGACCCGAAATCGGCGATCACACAAAGCCTGCTCGGCGGCATCCGGCCGCAATTGCCGGCGGAGATCGCAAGCCGGCTAACGCAGAACGCCGGCGTGGAGGCGATCCTCAGGATCGACGTGGCCGGTGAGGCCGCCCGAAGCCCGCTTTTGTCCGATCTTGCCTCGGCAGTTCCCGGCTCGTTCCGCCTCGTGCATGGCGGCATCGATCACGTCCAGCAGCAGCCTGTCGGGACACTGTTCGTGGCGGTCGCCGGCAGCAATGAAGCTCACCTGGCAGAGGTGATCGCGTTCTTGAAAGCCCGCCAAGCGCGGGTGGAGGTGCTTGGCCATGTCGCCGGTTCTGTTTGAGCTTCTCGTCCGTTCAATCTGGGAAACGATCCTGATGACGGCCGCCTCCGGCCTCGTCTCGCTGGTTTTCGGGCTGCCGCTCGGCCTGGCGCTGGTCGCCACCGACCGCGGCGGCATCGCCGAAAACCTGTGGGTGAACCGCGCGCTTGGCGCTGTCATCAACGGCTTCCGCTCGGTGCCTTTCATCATCCTGCTGGTTGCGCTGATCCCGGTGACGCGGCTGATCGTCGGCACCTCGATCGGCACCTGGGCAGCGATCGTGCCGCTGTCGATCGCGGCGACGCCTTACTATGCCCGGATCGCCGAAGTGTCGCTGCGCGAGGTCGACCATGGGCTGATCGAGGCAGCACGCGCCATGGGCGGCAACCGCTGGACGATCATTCGCGAGGTGCTGGTGCCGGAAGCGTTGCCCGGCATCGTCGCCGGCTTCACGGTGACGCTGGTGACGCTGATCGGCGCCTCGGCCATGGCCGGTGCCATCGGCGCCGGCGGTCTCGGCGACCTCGCCATCCGCTACGGCTACCAGCGCTTCGAGACATCCGTCATGATCGCCGTGGTCATCGTCCTGATCGTCCTGGTCTGCGGCATCCAGTGGGCCGGCGACCGGCTGGTCGCGAGGCTGGACCACAGAGCGTGACCGGCGAACCGCGGCCAATCAACGCCTTTAATTTCCGGGAAAGTTCAGATTGTTCTCGATGGTCTCGCTGGCCCAAGCGAGCTTTTCGCGATCGTCGGGGCGCAAGGGAGCCTCGACCGCGACGGTGAACAAGTGCCAGGCGAGACTGTCGGATAGAAGCCATGTGGTGACCTGTTCGCTGAAGATCACGTGCCCCTTATCGAGTGTCTTGATGTTGCCGGTAATCAAGTCCGCACAGTGCAACATGGCCTCCGGGTAAGGGCTATCACGCCATGCCGCTAATGCAGCTGCTACATCCATTCCGGCAAGCACTATGCCCTCCAGCCAGGGAACCGCGTTCCCTTCATCGGGATGCATGGTCATCGCTTTTCGCCAGGCAGCCTGAAACAGCACCTCGACAGCCTGCTGTTCTTCCAACGGCCAATCACGCCAGGAGGTCCTTTCGAGCTTTGCGGCAATCACGTTGGCGTCGAACCCCATCGAAGGTTCGCCTTGGATGGCAAGTTCAAGCACTCTCGGCAGAAAGTGCCGGTAGTCATCGACGTCGCCGACCGTCCATATGGCCGATCCGGCATAGGCGCCGAGGTTTTCACCACTGAGCTCCCGAAGCGGACCACTGGATACTCCTCGAAAGATCGATTCCAAATCCTTGTACGGCGAGCCATGCAGGTGGCGGGGCGATGGATAAGACGCGAAAGCGGCATAGACGCGTTCGACTGCGTGGGCCAGTTCAGACGAGAGATCAGCCTCCAGGGGATTTGGGTTGCTCATCCGCTACGACTCCGAACAGGTCCCTGGCTTGCTCGGCGGTATAGTACCCTAGCTTGACATCCCGAGCGACCAATTGCGGATCGCGCTGCAACGGATCGCCGTAGCCGCCGCCGCCCGGTGTGCCGACGCGCACGCGGTCGCCTGCCTTCAACGCGATGTCCTGTTCCTTGGAGAGGTGCGGCGGCACATGTTCCTCGCCGTTGCGGAACACGGTGACCGTGTTGACCGCGCCGTCCTTGCCGCCGAGCGCGCCTTGCGGGCCGAAGCGGCCGTGATCCATGACGAAAGAGGCGCGGGCGTCGCCGCGCAGGATCTCTACCTCATAGGCGAGCCCAAACCCGCCGCGGTGCTTGCCGGCGCCGCCCGAGCCTTCGCGCAGCGCATAATGCCGGTAGAGCACCGGGAAGGCCTGCTCCATGATCTCGACCGGCGGCGACTTGGAGATGCCGATGGTAGAGCAGCCATTGGTCAGGCCGTCGTGACCGGCATTGCCGCCATAGCCGCCGCCGGAGATCTGGTACATGACATAATCGCGGCCACGGACCGGATCGTTGCCGCCGAGCGCGAAATTGCCGCTGGAGCCAGCCGGAGCCGCCGTCACCCTGTCCGGCAAGGCCTGCACCATCGCCGCGAACACCGCCTCGGCGATGCGCTGCGAAACCTCGGCCGCGCAGCCCGACACAGGGCGCGGATATTTGGCGTCGAGGAAGGTGCCTTCCGGCCGCTTGACGATCAGCGGTTCGAAGGCGCCGGCGCTGATCGGCACGTCCGGGAAAATATGGCGCATGGCGAGATACACCGAGGACAAGGTCGTCGCCAGAACGCTGTTCATCGGCCCGGCGCAGGGCTGTGATGAGCCCGAGAAGTCGAAGCTGAGCGTGTCGCCTTGTTTCTCGACTGCCAGCGCGATGATCAGCAGCTCGTTTACCACGCCGTCTGAATCGACGAAGGCCTGCGAGCGATAGATTCCGTCGGGAATGGCCGATATGTTGACGCGCATCTGTTCAGCGGCGCGGCGGCGCAATTCGGCGATCGCTTCGACAACCGTTTCATCTCCGTAACGATCCAGGATTCCGTTAAGCCTGTCCTGGCCGATCAGCAGTGCCGCCGCCTGCGCGCGGATATCGCCAATGCGCTGGTCGGCGACACGGATGTTGGAGCAGATGATGGCGTAGATCTCCGGGTCGAGCACGCCCTTCTTGAACAGTTTCACCGGCGGCAACCGCAAGCCTTCCTGCTCGACCGCCGTTGCCGAGGCGGAGAATCCGCCCGGCACCGAACCGCCAATGTCGGGCCAATGGCCGGTGTTCGACAGCCAGCAGAAGATCTTCCCGTCGCGGTAGACCGGCATGGCGAAGCGCACATCCATGAGATGGGTGCCGCCGAGATAGGGATCGTTGACGATGTAGATATCGCCCGGCTCGGGCGGCAGGCAGCGTCCGTCGGCGATCATCTCGATCACCGCTTTGGTCGAATACTGCATGACGCCGACGAACACGGGCAGGCCCTGGCTGCCTTGCGCGATCAGCGAACCATCGAGCGCCGAATAGATGCCATCCGAACGGTCATTGGCCTCGGCGATAACAGGCGAGAACGCGGCGCGCGAAAACGTCAGGTCCATTTCGTCGCAGACTTGCTGCAGGGCCGCCTGGAGGACCGAAAGCGTAATGGTGTCGAGCTGCGCCATCTCAGGCCTCACCGATGTCGATGATGATGTTGCCGTCGGCATCCGATCGCGCCCGGTCGCCGGGCTCCAGCACAGTCGTCGCGTCCATCTGTTCGAGGATCGCCGGCCCCATGATGACTGCGCCGAGCGGCAGCTTTTCCCTGCTGTAGACCGGCGTATCGTACCAGCGCCCGCCATACCAGACCGGCCGGATTTCGCGCCGCGCCTCTTCGAGCGTTTTGGCGCGCCCAGCCGGATCGATCAGCCGGGACAGATCGATGGTCGGCCGCACGCCAGTGACCGACGTGTTGAGGTTGACCAGATTGGCGCGGATCTCGGGTAGCTCGACCTTGAAGCGGGCGAAATAGGCACTCTCGAACAGTTGCTGCAGTCCCTCGCGTGTCACCGCAGACGACGGCAGCGGCACGTTGATGATATGCGTCTGGCCGACGAACTGCATGTCGGCGGAATGCGTGATACGGATTGCTTCCGGCTTCACCGCTTCCTTGCCGATCAGCTCCTCGCCTTCGTTTCGGTGCCGTTCCAATGTCTCGTGGAGTTGGGTTTCATCGAGACTGGCCACCGGCTGGTTGACCGTGTTGACGAAATCATGGCGCAGATCGGCGACGACGCAGCCGAGAGCATTGGTGATGCCCGGCCGCGCCGGCACCAGCACTTTCGGCAGACCTAGTTCGCGCGCCAATGCCGTCGCATGCAGCGGCCCGGCGCCGCCGAAGGCGAACAACGCGAAATCGCGCGGGTCGTGGCCGCGCGACACCGAGACCATGCGGATGGCGCCAGCCATTTTCACGTTGCCGAGCCGCAGCACCGCACCCGCCGCCTCGACGCCGGACAAGCCTGTGGCGCGGCCGATCCTGTCCTCGAATATACCGGTGACCCGCTCGACGGTGACCGGGTTTTCCACCGCGAGCAGCTTCTTCGGCGCCAGCCTGCCGAGCACCAGATTGGCGTCGGTGATGGTCGGCTCCAAGCCGCCGCGTCCGTAGCAGATTGGCCCGGGATTGGCGCCGGCGCTTTCCGGGCCGATCTGGATCAGGCCGGCCGCATCGACGCGGGCGATCGAGCCGCCGCCGGCGCCGACCGTATGCACCGCCACCATTGGCACGTGGATCGGCATCGCATATTCGATCTCGATCTCGTTCGACACCGCCGGCTCGGCGTTGCGGATCAGCGCCACGTCGGTCGAGGTGCCGCCCATGTCGTAGGTGACCAGATTTTCGAAGCCGGCGCGTTTTCCGGTATAGGCGGCAGCGATGACGCCGGAAGCGGGGCCGGACATGACGGTCTTGGCCGACTCACGTGTGACAAAGCGGGCCGAGATCATGCCGCCATTGCCGTTCATGATCAGGAAGTCGCGGGCGTAGCCTTTTGACGCCAGCTCCTTGCGCAGCCGCTCGACATAGCGTTCGAGGATCGGTTGCACCGAAGCGTTGACCGAAGCGGTCACCCCGCGCTCGAATTCGCGCGCCTCCGAAAGCAGCGCATGGCCTGTCGTGATGTAGCCGTTCGGCCAAAGCTCGGCCGCGATCTCGGCGGCACGCCGCTCATGCCTCGGGTTGGCGTAGGAATGCAGGAAATGGATGACGAGGGATTCGCAGCCGGCCGCGATCAGTTGTGAAATCGCTGCCCGCATCTCGGCCTCATCGAGCGGTATGCGCACCGCGCCCGAGGCCTCGACCCGCTCCGACACTTCGAGCCGCAGATTGCGCGGAATGATCGGCACGAATGTGCCTGTCATGCCATAGGCTTGCGGCCGTGTCCGCCGGCCAAGCTCGATGACGTCGCGAAAGCCGCGCGTGGTGATCATGC
The DNA here is from genome assembly GCF_040319155.1 of Mesorhizobium sp. M0954. Classification (NCBI taxonomy): domain Bacteria; kingdom Pseudomonadati; phylum Pseudomonadota; class Alphaproteobacteria; order Hyphomicrobiales; family Phyllobacteriaceae; genus Mesorhizobium; species Mesorhizobium sp. M0954. The sequence goes on from NZ_JAMYNR010000014.1 coordinate 46,259, forward strand.
CGGTCTTGGCCAGCCGGCGCTCCAGGACCGCGTTGGTGGTGGTCGTCGTGCCGTGCACGATGAGGTCGATGCCGTCGACCGGAAATCCGGTGGCGCCAAGTGCCGAAACGACGCCGAACGCCTGGTTGTCGACTGTCGTCGGGGTCTTGGCGATGTGCACCCGGCCACCGTCACGGCCGTCGATCAGAAGCAGGTCGGTAAAAGTTCCGCCGACATCGATGCCGGCGACGACGCCGCCAGTTGAATCCAGCGCTTGCGCCGAAAAATTCTGTCCCATTGTCGAAACCCGAAATGCCCGAACTGCCTAGATGCCTTAGTTTGGAAAGCTGTTTTACGGTGGCGTCTTGACGCAAATATCGTTTGTATACTAATAAATTCCGGACACAAGAGCTTACCGCTTCGGAGTGTGCAAACGGCACGCTGGAACCTGACCGGTTCGGGCGCGCAGGTGGAGATTTGGCGCCGGCGCTGAGCCGGCCCAGAAGGTTAGGTTTGATGAACACCACATCCGCGTTCAACACAGCCGGCGCCCGGCCGCTGCAGTTCCCGATACCGGCCAATGTCTATGCCGAAACCGTGGTCTCGGTGAAGCATTATACCGACCGGCTGTTTTCGTTCCGCATCACCCGGCCGCAGTCGCTGCGCTTCCGCTCCGGCGAATTCGTCATGATCGGCCTGCCCAATGCCGAGAAGCCAGTGTTCCGCGCCTATTCGATCGCCAGCCCGTCCTGGGACGACGAACTCGAATTCTTCTCGATCAAGGTGCCGGACGGCCCGCTTACCTCGGAGCTGCAGAAAATCGGGATCGGCGATACAGTCATCATGCGGCAGAAGTCGACCGGCACGCTGGTGGTCGACGCGCTGACGCCGGCCAAGCGCCTGTTCATGATCTCGACCGGCACCGGCATTGCTCCCTTCGCCAGCCTGCTGCGCGATCCCGACACCTATGAGAAGTTCGAGCAGGTGGTGCTGACCCATACCTGCCGCGACAATGCCGAGCTCACCTACGGCCAGGAGCTGGTGACAGCGCTTGAGAAGGACCCGCTGATCGGCGAACTGACCGGCGGCCGCGTCACGCTGTATAATTCGACGACGCGCGAGACCTCCGTGCGCATGGGCCGCATCACCGCGCTGATCGGCTCGGGCAAATTCTACAGCGATCTCGGCATCGACAGGCTCGATCCCGAGACCGACCGCATCATGATCTGCGGCTCGATGCATATGCTCAAGGACGTCAAGGAACTGGCCGAAAGCCTCGGCTTCCAGGAAGGCTCGCTGCACCATCCGGCAAGCTTCGTCGTCGAGCGCGCCTTCGTCGGCTGAGACGCGGCAATTCAGCGTCCACTGGTTTGCGACCTGATTTTGATCATGCGGTCAAAAATCGGCTGCCTTGACTGCCTTTTTCCGCTATGACTGCTTGAAGGACTCGTGAAGCGCTGCTTCACGGTCTATCTTCGGCATAAGTCGCTGAACAAGGGGCAGGAGATGAGCAGCACAATCCGCGAAACCGATCTTGGCACGTCCAAGATCACGCCGCTGCCGGCGCGCGCCGCCGCCAATGCGCCGATGCCGCAAGCCCATGGCATTGCTCGCAATCCCGGCATGAGGCTCGATCTCGGCTTCATGGAATCGATGCGCGGCGTCAACCGCTCGGCGCTGGAACGCCGCGTCGCCAGCCTGACCAAAAGACGCTCGATCAAGGCCGATAACCAGGCGGCCTGGCTGCTGCGCGCCGTCGCCTGCATGGACCTGACGACGCTGAACTCGAACGACACGGAAGAGCGTGTGCGCAGGCTCTGTGCCAAGGCGGTCAACCCGTTCCGTCGCGACATCGTCGAGGGGCTGGGCATTACTGGTGAAAAGATCCGCCCGGCGGCGGTCTGCGTCTATCATCCCTTCGTCGCCACCGCCGTAGAAGCGCTGCGCGGCAGCGGCGTCCATGTCGCCGCCGTTTCGACCGCCTTCCCGCATGGCCTTGCACCGCTTTCGACGCGCCTGCAAGAGATCGAAGCATCGGTCCGCGACGGCGCCGACGAGATCGACGTCGTCATCCCGCGCGGCCTGGTATTCGCGGCGAAATGGCAGGAGCTCTATAACGAGATCGTCTCGATGCGCGCCGCTTGCGGCGAGGCGCATCTGAAGGTGATCCTCGGTACCGGCGACCTCGCCACGCTGCGCAACGTCATGCTCGCCTCGATGGTGGCGATGATGGCGGGTGCAGATTTCATCAAGACCTCGACCGGCAAGGAAAGCGTCAACGCGACGCTGCCGGTCGGCCTTGCCATGGTGCGCGCTATCCGCGCCTATTTCGAGGAAACCGGCTATCTCATCGGCTTCAAGCCGGCCGGTGGCATTTCCACGGCAAAAGCCTCGCTCGATTGGCTGGTGCTGATGAAAGAAGAACTGGGCCGGCCGTGGCTGGAGCCGGAGCTGTTCCGTTTCGGAGCATCGAGCCTTTTGACCGATATCGAGCGCCAGCTCGAGCATCATCTGACCGGCCACTACTCGGCCAATCATCGCCACGCGATGGCGTGATTCGGAGCACTTCATGAACATCCTCGAACGCTATCACGCCATGGAATACGGCCCGGCGCCGGAGGCGCGCAACGAGGCCGATGCGTGGCTTGCCGCGCGGGATTTCGGCAAAGCGCTGTTCATCGGCGGCGACTGGAAGGCAGCCAGCGGAGGCAAAACCTTCGACACCAGCGATCCGTCCTCGGGAAAGCTGCTGGCCAAGGTGTCGGATGCCGGTGCCGCCGATATCGACGCGGCGGTTGCGGCGGCCACAAAAGCGCTGCCGAAATGGAGCGCCAGCACCGGATATCAACGCGCCAAAGTGCTCTACGCCATCGGCCGCGCCATGCAGCGCCACCAACGGCTGTTCGCGGTGCTGGAATCGATCGACAATGGCAAGCCTATCCGCGAAAGCCGCGACATCGACGTGCCGCTGGCGATCCGCCACTTCATCCATCATGCCGGCTGGGCGCAGGCGCTGGACAGGGATTTTCCCTACCACAAGGGCGTCGGCGTCGTCGGCCAGATCATCCCGTGGAACTTCCCGCTCTTGATGCTCGCCTGGAAGATCGCGCCGGCGCTCGCTGCGGGCTGCACCGTGGTGCTCAAACCCGCGGAATTCACGCCGCTCACCGCGATCCTGTTTGCCGAGATCTGCGGACGCGCCGGCGTGCCGAAGGGCGTCGTCAACATCGTCCAGGGCGGGCCGGAGGCGGGCGCGACCATCGTCAACCATCCCGGCGTCCAGAAGATTGCCTTCACCGGTTCGTCCGAGGTCGGCAAGATCATCCGCAAGGCCACTGCCGGCTCGGGCAAAAAACTCTCGCTGGAGCTTGGCGGCAAGTCGGCATTCGTCGTTTTCGAGGATGCCGACCTCGACAGCGCCGTCGAGGGTCTGGTCGACGGCATCTGGTTCAACCAGGGCCAGGTGTGCTGTGCCGGCTCGCGCCTTCTGGTGCAAGAAGGCATCGCCGACGCCTTCGTCGCCAAGGTCAAGACGCGGATGAGCCGGCTGCGCGTCGGCAGTCCGCTCGACAAGAACACCGATATCGGCCCGCTGGTCGATTTGACTCAGCTCGATCGCGTCAAGGGCCTGATCGCCGAAGGCGCCAAGCAGGGCGCGATCTGCTGGCAGCCGGACTCGGCACTGCCCGCCGCGGGCTATTACCATCTGCCAACGCTGGCGACAGGTGTTTCGCCGGCTAACATCCTGGCACAGGAAGAGGTGTTCGGGCCGGTGCTCGCCACCATGACCTTCCGCAACACCGAGGAAGCGATCGAGCTCGCCAACAACACACGCTATGGCCTGGCCGCTTCGGTGTGGAGTGAGAACATCAATCTTGCCCTGCACGTCGCGCCGCAATTGAAGGCCGGCGTCGTCTGGGTCAACGGCACCAATATGTTCGACGCCTCCTGCGGCTTCGGCGGCTACCGCGAGAGCGGCTTTGGCCGTGAAGGCGGGCGCGAGGGCATGTTCGAATATCTCTCGGCAAAACTGCCGCTCGGCCCGATCATCAAACCGGCAACGTCTTCGGCCCAACCTGTCGAGCAGGCGGAAGGTGGCGCCATCGACCGCACGGCAAAGCTGTTCATCGGCGGCAAGCAGGTCCGGCCGGACGGCAATTATTCCTTCGCCATCGCCAGCGCCAAGGGCAAGCTTGCCGGCGAGATCGGTCTCGGCAACCGCAAGGATATCCGTGACGCCGTCGCGGCCGCGCGCGCCTGCAAGGCCTGGCCGGAGGCGACCGCCTACAACCGCAGCCAGGTGCTCTATTACCTGGGCGAAAACCTTTCCGGCCGCGCAGACGAGTTTGCCGCCCGTTTGACCCAGCTCACCGGCGCGACCGCCAAGGCGGCGCGTGACGAGGTCGAACTGTCGATCGAGCGCCTTTTCCTCTATGCCGGCTTGGCCGACAAATTCGAGGCCCGCGTCCACCAGCCGCCGGCCCGCGCCGTCACATTGGCGCTGCACGAGCCAGTCGGCGTCGTCGGCATCATCGCGCCGGACAATGCGCCTCTGCTTGGCCTGATCTCGCTGGTGGCGCCGGCGCTTGCCATGGGCAACACCGTAGTCGCAGTGCCATCCGAAAAATACCCGCTGCTTGCCACCGACCTCTACCAGGTCATCGAATATTCCGACGTTCCCGCAGGCGCCATCAATATCGTTACCGGCCGTAGCGCCGAGCTTGCCGGCGTATTGGCCAAGCATGACGATGTCGACGGGCTCTGGGTGTTCGCCGATGCCGAGACTTGCGCCAAGGCCGAGGCCGAGTCCATCGGCAATCTCAAACGCGTCTGGACCGGCAACGGCCACAGCCTCGACTGGCCCTCGAACGAAGCAGCCGGCGATGCCTTGCTGCGCCGTGCGATCGAGGTCAAGAACGTCTGGGTGCCCTACGGCGACTGAGTGTCCCGGAGGGACGTCCGGGCTTGACGGGCCAACAAATGTTCTTTACCGAGAAAAAACATTTGGTTGGCAGGGCGAATATCGAAACAGGCGGGATGGTACTGCCCGGCTGGCACATTGCGCCCCGGCCTTGTGCCGGTAAAAAGCCGAACGATCACAGACGGGCGAGGAGAGAAGCATGGCGGATCTGACAGGCAAGATCGTTGTCGTCACGGCGGCGGCGCAAGGCATCGGCCGGGCAAGTGCGCTGGCTTTCGCCAAGGCCGGCGCCGTCGTCCATGCCACCGACATTAACGAGGTGGTGCTCGCCGACCTCGGCAAGACGCCCGGTATCAAGACCCGCAAGCTCGACGTGCTGAACGACGAGGCGGTGAACGCCGCGTTTGCCGAGATCGGCGCCGTCGACGTGCTGTTCAACTGCGCCGGCTTCGTCCATTCCGGCTCGATCCTCGAGATGAAGGACGGCGACCTCGACTTTGCCTATGATCTCAATGTCCGCTCAATGATCCGCACCATCCGCGCCGTGCTGCCCGGCATGCTGGAGCGCGGCGACGGCTCGATCATCAACATGGCGTCGCTGGCCAGTTCGACCAAGGGCGTGCCGAACCGCTTCGTCTATGGCCTAACCAAGGCAGCCGTCATCGGCCTGACCAAGTCGGTCGCCGCCGACTATGTCGGCAAGGGCATACGCTGCAATGCGATCTGTCCGGGCACGGTCGAAAGCCCGTCGCTGCAGGACCGCATGCATGCGCAGGGCGACTACGAAGCAGCTCGCGCCGCCTTCATCGCGCGCCAGCCGATGGGCCGCCTCGGCACGCCCGAGGAAATCGCAGATCTCGCCGTCTATCTGGCCGGCGCCACCTATACGTCGGGGCAGGCTTATAATATCGACGGTGGCTGGTCGATCTAAGAGGCCATTTGAAAACCCTACTCCGCCGGGCGCCTGACGCGGCTTTCTGCGCTTCCGGTGCTCACGTACTTTAAGTACGCTCCGCTCCGGTTCTCGAAACCCACGCCATTCGCCGCAGCGGAGCGAGTTTGCAAACGGCCTCTGGTCGCAACTGGGAGAAAACTGCATGAAACTGCTGCGCTATGGCGAGGCGGGGAGCGAACGCCCCGGCCTGCTCGATGCGGATGGAACGATCCGCGACCTCTCCGCCCATGTCACCGACATTGCCGGCAAGACGCTCGATCCGGCATCGCTCGAGACATTGTCGAAGCTCGATCCGAAAACGCTACCGGCGGTTTCCGGCAAGCCACGCATCGGCGCCTGCGTCGCCGGCACCGGCAAATTCATCTGCATCGGTCTCAACTATTCCGACCATGCTGCCGAAACCGGCGCCACCGTGCCGCCGGAGCCGATCATCTTCATGAAGGCAAGCTCGGCTATTGTCGGGCCGAACGACGACGTGCTGATCCCGCGCGGCTCGGTGAAGACCGACTGGGAGGTCGAGCTCGGCGTGGTGATCGGCAAGACTGCGAAGTATGTCACCGAGGCCGAGGCGCTGGATTATGTCGCCGGCTATTGCGTCGCGCACGACGTCTCCGAGCGCGCCTTCCAGGCCGAGCGCCAGGGCCAGTGGACCAAGGGCAAGTCCTGCGACACGTTCGGGCCGATCGGCCCGTGGCTGGTGACCAAGGACGAGATCAAGGACCCGCAGAACATCCCGATGTGGCTGACGGTCAACGGCAAGACCATGCAGAACGGCTCGACCAAGACCATGGTCTTCGGCGTCGCTTATCTCGTCTCCTATCTCAGCCAGTTCATGTCGCTGCACCCGGGCGACATCATCTCTACCGGCACGCCGCCCGGCGTCGGCCTCGGCATGAAGCCGCCGGTCTTCCTGAAGCCCGGCGACGTGGTCGAGCTCGGTATCGAAGGGCTGGGCATCCAGAAGCAGACGTTCAAGGCGGATTTGTAGGCGCTCTTCCTTCTCCCCTTGGGGGAGAAGGTGGATCGGCGCGCAGCGCCGAGACGGATGAGGGGTGCTGCAAGAAAACGAGGCGTGAAAACATCAGGGGATTTTAGGCACTTACGCCTTCAGCGTAGCGATCCGTCCAACACCCCTCATCCGACCGAGCTTCGCTCGGCCACCTTCTCCCACAAGGGGAGAAGGGGAGTCGGCACCTGCGCTATTTCAGCACCTTCCCATCGGCCCCAAACCGGTATGTCTTTGCCGGATCCGGCGTCGCGTAGAGCGTGGCACCCGGTTCGGCGTTATAGACGCCGAAGATGCGCACTGTGATCAAACCGGCCTTCTGGCAGTCGAGATAGAGATTGGTGTCGGCGCCAAGATGCTCGGCATGGACAACCGTGCCTTTCCAGGCACCGGATTTGGGATCGACGGTCAGGTGCTCGGGACGGACACCGATGGTCTTGGCCGTCTCGCCAAGCCTGGCGCCGTCGACGAAGTTCATCTTCGGTGAGCCGATGAAGCCGGCGACGAATTCATTTGCCGGCGAATTGTAAAGCTCCATCGGTCCGCCGATCTGCTCGATCTTTCCCGCGTTCAGCACGACGATCTTGTCGGCCAGTGTCATCGCCTCGACCTGGTCGTGGGTGACATAGATCATCGTGGCCTTCAGCCGGCGATGCAATTGCGCGATCTCCAGCCTGGTGTTGACGCGCAGTGCGGCGTCGAGGTTCGACAGCGGCTCGTCGAACAGAAAAAGCTTGGGCTCGCGCACCACGGCGCGGCCGATGGCGACGCGCTGGCGCTGACCGCCGGAAAGCTCGGCCGGCCGCCTCGAGAGGTAGGGCTCCAGCGACAGCATCGAGGAAGCGATGCCGATGCGGCGGTCGATCTCGGCCGCCGGCGTGCCCGCCTGCTTGAGGCCGAGGCCCATGTTGTTCTTCACCGTCAGATGCGGATAGAGCGCATAGGTCTGGAACACCATGGCGATACCGCGCTTGGCCGGCGGGGTGGCGGAGACGTCCGCACCGTCGATGACCACGCGGCCCGAGGTTGAGTCCTCCAGCCCGGCAATGACCCTGAGCAGCGTCGACTTTCCGCAGCCGGATGGACCGACGAAGACGACGAACTCGCCATCCGTCACCTCGAGGTTGATGCCCTTCAGCACCTCGACCGGCCCGAAGGCCTTTTTGACATTCTCGATATTCAGCGAGCCCACGGCGTCGTCCCTGTTCTAGAGTTTCACGGCGAGGCCGCTGCGCACGCTCTCGTCTGCGGCAAGGCAGACGGCGAGCGACTTCACCGCGTCGTCCATGTGACGGGTCAAGTCCAGATCCTCGCGGACCGCCTTCAGCACAAACGCCTGTTCCAGGTCGCAGAGGTCCTGATGGCCGGGCTCGCCTTGCATCGACAGCATTTCGTCCGGTTTGGCGAATTTGCCGTCGGCTCCGGTCGCCGCGCTGTGCAGGCGGATGGTCGAGGTCTTGGTGTGGGTGTCGATGTCGTCGGACCTGACACCCTCCTTCATGACGATCGACACGCAGCCATTGGGCGAGATCACGTCTTTCACGAAGAAAGCCGTCTCCGAAATCATCGGCCCCCAGCCGGCCTCGTACCAGCCGACCGAACCGTCGTCGAACAGCACCTGCAGATGACCGTAATTGTACATCGACGGCGCGATCTCGTCGCTCAGCCTCAGTCCCATGCCGCGCACCTCGACTGGTCTGGCGTCGGTGATCTGCAGCATCACGTCGAGATAATGCACGCCGCAATCGACGATCGGCGACGTCGTCTGCATCAGCTGCTTGTGCGTCTCCCAGGTATGTCCGGAGGATTGCTGGTTGAGGTTCATGCGGAACACGTAAGGGCCGCCGAGCTTGCGCGCCTCGGCAATCAGCCTGATCCAGGACGGATGGTGGCGCAGGATATAGCCGATCACCAGTTTTTTGCCGTTGGCCTTGGCGGCCGCGACGACGCGCTCTGCATCTGCGACGGTGGTTGCCAGCGGCTTTTCGAGGAAGACGTGGCAGCCGGCCTCGAACGCCTTGACGGCATAGTCAGCATGGCTGTCGGAATAGGTGGCGATGCAGGCGACATCGGGCTTTTCGTCGCGTAGCGCCTCGTCGAAGGAACGCCGGATGGCGTAGGTCGAAAGCCCTTCCGGCAGCGGCACATCGGAGCGGTTGACCAGCGCGGCGATCTGGAATCCCGGATTGGTGTGATACGCCAACGCATGGCTGCGCCCCATATTGCCGAGCCCGGCGACGACAACGCGAAGGGGTTTTTGCGAATTCACTTGACCGCTCCCGAAGTGATGCCGCGGATCAGCTGCCGCGAGAAGATGACGTAGAGGATCAGCACCGGCATGATCGCCAGCGACAGTGCCGCCAGGATGGCATTCCAGTTGGTGACGAACTGGCCGAGGAACAGTTGCGCGCCGAGCGTCACCGTCTTGGTTTCCTCCGACGGCGCCAGGATCAGCGGGAACCACAGATCGTTCCAGATCGGGATCATGGTGAAGACGGCGACCGTCGCCATAGATGGCCTGACCAGCGGCAACACCAGGCGGAAGAAGATGGTGTATTCCGATAGTCCGTCGATGCGGCCGGCGTTCTTCAGGTCGTCGGAGACCTGCTTCATGAATTCCGACAGGATGAAGACGGCAAGCGGCAGGCCCTGCGCCGTATAGACCAGGATCAGCGCCGTCAGCGTGTTGACCAGCCCGCTCGCCACCATCAATTGCAGGATGGCGACGGTGGCAAGGCGGATCGGGATCATGATGCCGAGCGCCAGATAGAGCCCCATCAGCGAATTGCCGCGGAAGCGGTATTCCGACAGCGAGAAAGCCGCCATGGCGCCGAACAAAAGCACGAAGAACAGCGAGGCGACGGTGACGACAAGGCTGTTCTGGAAATAGTGGATGAAATCGCCCTGGCCGATCACCGTCGTGTAGCCGATCAGGTCGAAGGTCCCTGGCGTCGGCGGCGTCAGCGGCGCGCCGAAAATCCCTGCGCGCGATTTGAACGAATTCATGATCACGAGGATCACCGGAAACAGCGCGATCGCCGTGTAGGTCAGAAGGATCGCATGCGCGCCAATGGTGCGGGGCAGCGAGCGGGTTGCGGTGCTCATGGTCGCGCTCCCCTAAAACTGGTAGCGACGCAAGCGCGTCTGTACGAGGAACAGATAGACGCAGACGCCGCCGAGGATGATCAGGAACATCATCGTGGCGATCGCCGCGCCCATGTTGGGATCGCCGACCTGCAGCTGGAAACCGAAGAAGGCGCGGTAGAGGAAGGTGCCGAGAATATCCGTTGAATAATTCGGCCCGGCCAGCGCGCCTTGCGCGGTGTAGATCAGGTCGAAAGCGTTGAAGTTGCCGACGAAGGTCAGGATCGAGATGATGCCGATCGACGGCAGGATGAGCGGCAGCTTGATCTTCCAGAACTGCGCCATCCCAGTGATGCCGTCGCATTCGGCCGCTTCGATCACCTCTTCGGGAATGGACAGCAGTGCCGCATAGATCAGCATCATCGGGATGCCGACGAACTGCCACACCGAGATCAGGCTGAGCGCGGTCAGCGCATATTGCGCCTTGCCGAGCCAGGGCGTGAACAGGCTTTTCAGGCCGACAAGGTCCATCATATGCGGCGCCACGCCCCATAGCGGCGACAGGATCAGCTTCCAGGCGAAGCCGACGATGACGAAAGACAGGATCGTCGGCACGAAGATCGCCGTGCGGTAGAAGGCGGAAAACCGTAGCCTGGGGCTGGACAGAAGGGCGGCCAAAAGGACGCCGATCGGGTTCTGCACCAGCATATGGATGATGAAGAACCAGACATTGTTCCTGAGCGCGTTCCAGAAATTGACCGACCAGTTGGGATCACCGAACAGCATGCGGAAATTTTCCAGTCCGACGAAGACCTGCGACTGGTTGATGTTGCGGAACAGCGACAGCTGCAGCGTGCCGGCCAGCGGCAGGATCATGATCGCCGTATAGACCAGCAGCGCCGGCGCCAGGAAAACGCCGATATGCCAACGGAACGGTCTTTTCGGTGCTGCGGCCATGCGTTCGGTCCCCGCCGATCAGGTCTTGCTATTGCCGCCAAAGGGCGCGGCGCCTCCCTCCCCCTCGAGGGGAGGGTGCCTCGCAAAGCGAGGCGGGTGGGGTCGGCAGAGGCAGCGCGCCATCGTCGTTCGACCGTGCTTTCGAGCAGCGATCAAGCCGCAGCCTGCCTCGACCGACCCCCTCTGTCGCCTTCGGCGACATCTCCCCCTCGAGGGGGGAGACAACGCTTCGCCGCGCTTTACTTCGCCGGCTTGTACCAGCTGTCGAGGCCGTCCTGCAGCTTCTTGGCGGCAGCTTCCGGCGTGTCGGTGCCGTTGATGACGTTGGCCGATTCAACCCACGTCTCGTTTTCGAGGTTCGGCGTGCCGCGCGACAGGATCTGGTAGGTCGAGCGGATCGTCGACTTGCACTTGCCGCGCCAGGAGACGAATTCCTGGGCCAGCGGGTCTTCCATCTTCACCGGGGTGTTGTTCAGGCTGAAGAAGCCCGGCAGCGCGTTGGCGTAGATGGTGGCGAAATCCGGCGAGGCCACCCAGGACAGGAAGGTCTTGGCCGCATCCGCGTTCTTCGAGGCCGCATTGAGGCCCATGCCGATGTCGGTGTGGTCGGAGATGTAGCAGGTGTCGCCGGCCTTCTGCACCGGCGGCGGGAAGGCGCCCATCTTGAACTGCGCCTGCGTGTTGAACAGGCCGATCTCCCACGAGCCGGCCGGGTAGATGGCGGCGCGACCGAGCGTGAACAGGTTCTGGCTGTCCGGATAGGTCTGCGCCTCGAAGCCGTCGCCGAGGTAGTCCTTCCACTTGGCCAGTTCCTTGAAGGGCTCGACCCACTGCGGATCGGTCAGCTTCTGCTCGCCCTTGATCAGCGCCAGGCGGCCTTCCTCGCCCTTCCAGTAGTTGGGGCCGATGTTCTGGTAGCCCATGGTCGCCGCTTCCCAGAGGTCCTTGGTGCCCATCGCCATCGGGATGTAAGTGCCGTCGGCCTTGATCTTGTCGAGCGCGGCGAAGAATTCGTCGCGCGTCTCCGGCACCTTGATGCCGAGCTTGTCGAAGGCGTCCTTGTTGTAGATGAAGCCATGGATGACGGAGGCCATCGGCACGCAGAAACTCGACTTGCCGTCGTCGGTCTGCCAGGCGGCCTTGGCGACGTCGGAGAAGTTCTCCATGCCGGGCAGGGTCGAGATGTCGGCAAGGTTGCCCTTCTTGAAGAGTTCCAGCGACTTGTCGAACGGGCGGCAGGTGATCAGGTCGCCGGCCGAGCCGGCGGCGAGCTTGGCGCCGAGGGCGGCGTCATATTCGGTCGGCGCCGACGGCGCGAACACCACCTTGATGCCCGGGTTCTTGGCTTCGAAGGCCGGGATCAGCTTGTCCTTCCAGATGGCAAGGTCGTCGCCGCGCCAGCTTTCGATGTTGAGCGTTACGTCGTCGGCATAAGCCACCCCGGCGGAGCCGAGAATGCTGGTGCCGAGAAGAAGTGCCGTCAGTAGCTTCGTTGTCATGCTCAGTCTCCCTGTTGACCTTTTTCAGGTTCGGTTTTGATGAGAACAGAGGCATTGCGCCCCTTGCTCCCCTCGATCGCGGAAAGGGCCGGCCGCAGCTTGTGGCCAGTCCCTTCCAATATCTTCTCGGCTGCATCGGCGCTGGCGGCGCCGGCGGCGAGCAGAATAGCGGTCTTGACGACGCCGCCGCTCCTTTCGAGCAGGCGCGCCGCCTCGTCCTTGTCGCGCCCGCTGACGGCGGCGACGATGCGTGCGGCGCGGTCGCGCAGCTTGATGTTGTCGGCCATGAGGTTGACCATGTAGCCGTCATGGACATGGCCGAGATGGATGGCGGCGAGCGTCGACAGCATGTTGAGCGCGATCTTCTGGGCGGTGCCTGCGCCCATGCGCGTTGAGCCGGCAATCAGCTCCGGCGGCGTTTCGAGCATGATGGCGATGTCGGCCAGCCGCAACAGCGGCGCATCCCTGTTGTTGGCGATGGCAATGGTCGCCGCACCGCGGCGCCTGGCGTCCTCGATCGCCCTGACTGCATAAGGTGTCGAGCCGCTGGCCGAGACGGCGATCAGGCAGTCGCCCTTGCCGATGCGGGCGGCGGCAACTGCTGCCGAAGCTTCCTCGGTGTCGTCCTCCGGCCCGCCGGCCAGTGTCTTGAAGGCCTCGTCGCCGCCGGCGATCAGGATGGCGATGCGGTCGCGTTGGATGCCGAAAGTGCCCGGCAGCTCAAGCGCGTCGGCCAGTGCCATCAGGCCCGAACTGCCGGCAGCCGCATAGGCGAGCTTGCCGCCGCTTTTCAGTCTGCTTGCGATGATTTCGGCTGCCGCGGCAATGGCAGGAATGGCGCCGTGCACGGCCTTGGCGGCCTCGATCTGTGCGTTGGCCAAAGAGGAAAGGACGGCTTCCGGGGCCTGGATATCCAGTCCCTCGGCATTCTGGTGAAGCGCTTCGGTGCGCGTTTCGGCCATCCGCTTTCCTCCAATCGAGAAAACCATACCAAAAAAATACCACTTGTCCACACGCATTAATGAAATCCTTGCGGCAGTGCAGGCTTGCGAACGAAATTGGCTGATTTTCCAACAAACTACGCCTTAACTTTTTTGAAACGGAAATTAATCCTTGGCTATTGGTATTTTATTGGTATTATCCGCCCGGAGGAGAAATCGCGTGAAATTCGTGCTCGGCATCGATGGCGGCGGCACCAGCTGCAGGGCGGCTCTTGCAACGGCCGACGGCATCGTCCTCGGCCGCGCCAAAAGCGGTGCCGCCAACATCCGAACCGATCTCACCGGCGCCAGGACGAACATCGTCGACGCAGCGCAGCAGGCCTTTGTCGCCGCGGGCAGGGATCCCGCACTGATCCCGCAAACTCCGGCCGTTCTCGGTCTTGCCGGCGCCAATGTCGGCACCTACCGGCAGCAGCTCGAAGCGATCCTGCCGTTTCGCATCAGCCGTGTCGAGACCGACGCCGAGATCGCGCTGGAAGGCGCGGTTGGCTCCGGCGACGGCGCCATGGCCATCCTCGGCACGGGCACCGCCTATATGGCACGCAAACAAGGCAAGTCGCGCGCCATCGGCGGCTGGGGGTTCCAGGTCGGCGACCAGGGCAGCGGCGCCCGTATCGGCCGCGACCTGCTCGAGCAGACGCTGCTCGCCTATGACGGCATCCGCCAGGGATCACCGCTGACGGAGACCATGCTCGCCATCTTCCGCAACAATCCCGAGGATCTGGTCGAATTCACCACCAACGCCAAGCCCGGCGATTTCGGCGGCTTCGCGCCCAAGGTGTTCGAACATGCCGAAAAAGGCGACGTCGTCGCTATCTGGATCCTCGACAAGGCGGTCGCCGATGTCGAAGCAGCGCTTGGCGTGCTCGACCTGGGCGGCGGCGATCCGCTCTGCCTGCTCGGCGGGTTGGCGCCGCTTTACGCGCCGCGCCTGTCGGCCCGCTACCGGGCGCTGCTGAAACCGCCGCTGGACGACGCGCTGGGCGGCGCGGTTCAGATGGCGGCTCGGATTTTCGCAAACACGGCGGAGGCAGCTCGATGAGTGAGGCCGCCGACCAGATATTCGCGGCGCTGAAACAATCGTCGCAGAGTGGCGCGCCGCTTTATCTGCAGCTCAGGAAGAGTATCGAGGATGCCGTCAAACGCGGGCTGATCGGACCTGGCGATGCGCTGCCTTCCGAGCGCGACATCGCTAGCAAGGCCGACATTTCGCGCGTCACCGTGCGCAAGGCGGTGCAGGACCTGGTCAAGGGCGGCATCCTCGTCCAGCGCCATGGTTCCGGTACCTTCGTTGCGCCACGTATGGAGCGCGTCGAGCAGTCGCTGTCGATGCTGACCTCGTTTACCGAGGACATGGCACGGCGCGGCATGGCGGTGCGTTCGGCTTGGCTCGACCGCGGCCTCTATCCGCCGTCGCCCGACGAGATGATGGTGCTCGGCCTGGCGTCGAACGAATTGGTGGCGCGCGTGGCGCGCCTTCGTATCGCCAACGACACGCCGCTGGCGATCGAGCGCGCCTCGCTATCGACAAGCGTGCTGCCCGATCCGGCGGCGATTGGTTCGTCGCTCTACGCCGCGTTGGAAAAGACCGGCAACAGGCCGGTGCGGGCGGTGCAGCGCATTTCCGCCACCAATCTCGGCGATAGCGACGCACAGCTGCTGGAAGTACCGCCGGGCATTGCCGGCCTGCACATCGAGCGTATCTCCTATCTGGCGAGCGGCAAGGTGATCGAGTTTACCCGCTCCATCTACAGGGGCGACGCCTATGATTTTGTCGCCGAACTCCGGCTGAGCGGGCCGGGCGAAGAGGGCCGGCCATGACCGCGACAACGACCCATATGCGGCGCGAGATCGAGGAGATCCCGGAGGCCACCGCCCGTCTGCTCGATGGCTCGGCCGCGGTGCTGACGGAAGCTGGACGCGGCATTCGCGAGCGCGACCCGAATTTCGTCGTCACCGTGGCGCGCGGCTCGTCCGACCATGCCGCGACCTTCATGAAATATGCCGTGGAGTTGACCGCCGGGCTGGCGGTTGCATCGGTCGGCCCGTCGATCGCCTCGATCTATGGCGCCAAGCTGAAGCTGGGCGGCTCGGCCTGCCTGGCGATCTCGCAGTCCGGCAAGAGCCCGGACATCGTTGCAATGGCGCAAGCGGCGAGGACCGGCGGTTCGCTGACCGTCGCCATCACCAACACCGCCGATTCGCCGCTGGCGCGGGCTTCGGACTACGCGATCGACATCCTGGCCGGACCGGAGCGCAGCGTCGCGGCGACGAAGACCTTCGTCAATTCAGCCGTCGCAGGACTCGCCTTGATGGCGCATTGCACCGGCGACGAGAAACTCCTGGTGGCGCTCGCGCGCTTGCCGGAGCATTTTCGCAAGGCGATCGCCTGCGACTGGATGGCGCTGGCCGGGGCGCTGGAGACGCAAAAGTCGCTGTTCATTCTCGGCCGCGGCCCGTCGGCGGCGATCGCCAACGAGGCGGCGCTGAAATTCAAGGAAACCTGCGCCATGCATGCGGAAGCCTATAGTGCCGCCGAGGTCATGCACGGCCCGCTGGCGCTGGTCGGTCCCGGTTTCCCGGTGCTGGCGCTGGCTGCTCGCGATGCGTCCGAGCCATCGGTGGCCGATGCCGCCGACAGCCTGGCCGGCAAGGGCGCTGCCGTCTTTGTGACGTCGAACAAGGCAAAGAGCGCTCAGCGCCTGCCGCATGTCGCAACCGGTCATCCGCTGACCGACCCGCTGACGCTGATCGTGTCGTTCTATGGTTTCGTCGAGGCTTTTGCCCGCCATCGCGGCCTCGACCCCGACACGCCGCCCAATCTGCGCAAGGTAACGGAAACCCTATGAGCGACCGTTTTGCCCTGACTGGCGCCCGGATTTTCGATGGCGAGGACTGGCACGACAATGCGGCGCTTGTCGTGCGCGACGGCCTCGTCGAGGCCATTGTTGCCGCCGGTGCCATTCCATCCGATGTTGCGCGTATCGAGACCGGCGGCGGCATGCTGGCGCCTGGCTTCGTCGATCTGCAGGTCAATGGCGGCGGCGGCGTCATGCTCAACGACCATCCGGACGTCGCCTCGATCGAGACCATCTGCCGGGCGCACGCACCCTTCGGCACGGCGGCGCTGTTGCCGACGCTGATCACCGACACGTCCGAGATCATCGCCGCGGCGGCTGCGGCCGGAGCCGAGGCGGCACGGAGGAAGGTGCCGGGGTTCCTGGGCCTGCACCTCGAAGGGCCGCATCTGTCGATCGCCCGCAAGGGCGCACATGACCCGGCTTTGATCCGGCCGATGCTAGACTCCGACCAGACGATGCTGATCGCCGCACGGAAAGACCTGCCCGTGCTGCTGACGACGGTGGCGCCCGAATCCGTCGAGGCCAGCCAGGTGTCGGCGCTTAGCAAGGCCGGCATTGTCGTCAGCATCGGCCATTCCGATACCGGCTATGCCACGGCTCGCGCCTTTGCCGAGGCCGGCGCAACGGTGGTCACCCATCTGTTCAATGCGATGAGCCAGATCGGCAATCGCGAGCCGGGGCTGGCGGGCGCCGCAATCGATACAGGCACATTCTATGCCGGCATCATCGCCGACGGTATCCATGTCGATCCGGCCACCATGGCCATCGCCTTGCGCGCCAAGCAGGGGCCGGGCAAGATCCTGCTCGTTACCGATGCCATGGCGACGATCGGCACCGACATGACCTCGTTCACGCTGAACGGCCGCACCATCCACCGCAAGGATGGCAGGCTGACACTTGCCGACGGCACGTTGGCGGGCGCGGACCTCGACATGATTTCCGCAGTGCGCTTCATGCACCGCGTCGTCGGCCTCGACCTCGACGAAACCTTGCGCATGGCCTCGCTCTATCCGGCGCAGGCGATCGGCCAGTCGCACCGGCTCGGGCGCTTCGCCAACGGTACCGCGGCCAACATCGTTTCGCTGTCGGACGATCTGGACATTAAAAGCGTCTGGATCGATGGTGCCAGGGTTTTTGCAGGCAGCCCTGCTCGTTAGGGTTAGCCGGCTTTGGACGTATAGAGGTCCTTGTAGGCTTCGCGCAGCAGGTTCTTCTGCACCTTGCCCATCGTGTTGCGCGGCAGTTCGTCGACGAAGATCACCCGTTTCGGATGCTTGTACCTGGCGAGGTGCCCGGCGATGGCCTCGACGATCCCTGCGGCGCTGATGGTCGAGCCCGGCGCCCTCACCACGACAGCGGTGACGCCTTCGCCGAAATCCGGATGGGCAACGCCGATGACAGCGCTTTCGGCGACGCCAGGCAGCGCGTCGATCTCGCTCTCGACTTCCTTTGGATAGATATTGTAGCCCCCGGAAATGATCAGGTCCTTGCCGCGGCCGACGATGTGGACATAGCCGTCAGCATCGATCAGTCCGAGATCGCCGGTGATGAAGAAACCGTCGTCACGGAACTCCGCTTTGGTCTTTTCCGGCATGCGCCAGTAGCCGCAAAAGACATTGGGACCCCTCACCTCGATCATGCCGACATCGCCCTGGCAAGTGTTTCGCCGCTCTCGGGGTCGGTGATGCGCAGGGAGACGCCGGGCAGGGGAAACCCGACCGTGCCGGCACGCCGCTCGCCATCATAAGGATTCGACGTGTTCATGTTGGTCTCGGTCATGCCGTAGCGCTCGAGGATGGCGTGGCCGGTGCGCTCTCGCCAGGCTCTGTGCGTCTCGGCCAAAAGCGGCGCCGAGCCGGAAATGAACAGGCGGATGTTTTTCGCCGCTTGCCGGTTCAAACCGTCCTGCTGCAGCAGGCGGACGTAGAATGTCGGCACGCCCATCAGCACGGTGGCGCGCGGCAGCAGCGAGACGATGCGGGCCGGGTCGAATTTGGTTTCGAACAGCATCGAGGCGCCGGCCATCAGGACGACATTGGTGGCGACGAAAAGGCCATGCGTATGGAAAACCGGCAGCGCGTGAATCAGCACGTCTGCGGCAGTGAAGCGCCAGAGGTCGACCAGCACCCGCGCATTGGAGGCGAGGTTTTCGTGGCTGAGCATGGCGCCTTTCGAACGGCCGGTGGTGCCGGATGTGTAGAGGATCGCAGCAAGGTCGTCCGGTCCGCGCGCCACGTCGTGGAAGTCCATGGCCGCCTCAGAGGCCCGATCGGTCAACGAACCCTCGCCCTTGCTGCCGAGTGTCGCGACCGCAGCGCCCGAGGTCTGCGCCAAAGCGCCGATCTCGGTCACTCGCGCCGGGTCGCAGACGATCAGTCGCGGCTCGGCATCCCTGAAGAAATAGTCGAGCTCGGTCAGCGTATAGGCGGTGTTGAGCGGCAGGAAGATCGCGCCGGCACGCAGACAGGCGAGATAGAGGAAAATGGCCTCCGGGCTCTTCTCGACCTGAACGGCGACGCGGTCGCCGGCTTCGACGCCCAGCTGCGACAGCACATGTGCCAGTTGAGCGGAGCGCGCCAGCATTTCGCCATAGCTGATCGAGCGCCCGTCCTCTGCCTCCATCAACAGGCGTCCGGGCGTGGGCATCCGGGCACGGAAAGCATCGAACAGATGGTTGCTCAAAAGTCCCCCCGAGCGGCTGTCTCCGGCCGAACGGCGGCGGTCAGCCGGCCGCCTTGTCCGCCGCTGCCCTGATTGCCTCGATGTTTGCCCGATAGGCTGCGACGCTGCCGCCCTTGAAAATGGCCGCACCGGCGACCAGCACGCTGGCGCCGGCGGCGGTGACCAGGGGCGCAGTTTCCGGCGAAATGCCGCCGTCGATCTCGATCCGGATCGGCCTGTCACCGATCAGCGCCTTCACCCGCTTCACCTTGTCTACGATCGCCGGAATGAAGGCCTGGCCGCCGAAGCCCGGATTGACCGTCATGATCAGGATAAGATCGAGCCGGTCGAGCACGTATTCGATCATCGTCTCCGGTGTCGCGGGGTTGAGTGACACGCCGGCCTTCTTGCCAAGGTTTTTGACCGTTTGCAGCGACCGGTCGAGATGTGGCCCGGCTTCGGCGTGCACCGTGATGCCGTCGCACCCGGCCTCAGCGAAGGCGGCCAGATAGGGGTCGGCGGGGGCGATCATCAGATGGCAGTCGAAGAAAGCCTTGGTGCGGTTGCGGATCGCCTTGATCACCGGCGGCCCGAAGGTGATGTTGGGGACGAAATGCCCGTCCATGACGTCGAGATGGATCCAGTCGGCGCCGGCGGCCGCCACCGCCTCGACCTCGTCGCCGAGCTTCGAGAAATCGGAAGCCAGCACCGATGGCGCGATCAGGGTTTTTTTGCTCATGACGCGGTCTCCCCGAACGCCTCGGTTTACGGCCCCTCTGTATCGCCTGCCTAGACCATGAGTCGAGTCCGGAAAGTGGAAGCCGGTTTGTCCTTCCGCTGATGCCACGGCTTCAGGTTTTCGCTGCTCTTTCATCTGCCAGCCAAAGAAAAACCCGCCGGATCGCTCCGGCGGGGTTTTCTTGATCGAATGATCACCGTTTTGAAGTTCGCGTGCGATCCTATTGTTCGAGCTGCGGCTTGCGCCTTGGCAGCTGCTGAAGAACATCTGGATTCAGCAGCAGGCTCGGTTTGCGGATCGGCTGGCACTGGCCATTAATCGGCCGCGCGCCCGGTGCGCACTCCAGCCGCGGTTTGCGGCAGGCGCCGTCGCGCAGCTCTGTCCCACGCGGGCAGACGCAGACGCCACGCTTGTTGTGGATCTGACCAGGTATCGAGCACTCCACCACAACAGGCTTCTTGCGCCTGCAGGCATTGCCTTGCACTTCCGTGCCTTTCGGGCAGACGCAATCGCCTCCGGCGTCGTGGATCTGCCCGCGGATGGTGCACTGCTCCGGCTTCGGCTGGATTGGCCGGCAGGCATTGCCCCTGACTTCCATACCCCGCGGGCAGACGCAATCGCCAGCGGCGTTATGGATCTGGCCCCGAATGGTGCACTGCTCGGGTTTCGGCTGGATTGGCCGGCAGGCATTGCCTTTGACTTCGGTGCCCCGCGGGCAGACGCAATCGCCGGCAGCGTCGTGGATCTGGCCACGGATGGTGCACTGCTCGGGCTGCGGCTTGCTGCCCACGCAAGCGCCGTTCTCCAGCTCGGTTCCGCGCGGACAGACGCAGCGTCCGTCTTCGGTACGGATCTGGCCTTTGAGCAGAACGCAAGGTTTTGGCTTCGGCACGATGACTGTGCCGCCCCCGGACGAGCATTGGCCATTGCGGAAGGTCGTGCCGGGCGGGCAGACGCAGTTGCCGGCGTCGTTCATGACGAAGCCTTGCGAGCATTCCTTCTTCACCTCATTCCTGATGGTGAAGGGATGGCAGGCATAGGCCTTGCCGCGATCGCCCTGCACGTCGGCCGCACCGCGGGACAGCACGTCGCCACCGCCTTGCACCGGCGTGTTCGGAGACAGCACGCCGACGCAGTTCTGGCCGTTGACAATGCCCTGCAGATTGGCCAGACGGCCGTCGTCGGGAATAGTCACGGTCACTGTGTGCACGTGGCTTTCCCCGGCGCCGAGCGTGAGTTGGGCGATGCAGGACAGAGGCAAGATTGCCGGCTCCGGCAAGCAGCCGAAGGGCGGATCGATCGAGGTGATCGCAACGCCTTCCAGCCGGCCGAGGCCTTCGACGCCGATCGCATCGCCGAGGCGAACCGGACCGGAGAAGGCGCTCGCGCCATCGTTCGTGATGGCGATCTCGAACGAGCAGGGCTGGCCGGGCTTGCACTCGGCATCACCGGTCTTCTCGACGCGGATGGTCGAGGCGCCGCTGCCCTTGGCGCAGGCCTGGCCGATCGGATAGACGATGTCGTCTCCCGGAGCCGGGCCGTAGGAGCCGCGTGCGCAGTTCTCGAATTCGCCGTTCGCGGCAACCGTCACGTCGAAATGGCGGCTGGTTCCAGGCGTCATGACGGCGCCGGGAATCTGGCACGACAGCGCATTGGCCGGAACCGGTCCGCAAGCCCATTCCGCGCCGTCTGGGGTGACGGTCTGGATCTGGACCGGCGCTCCGCCGGCTATCAGCGTCGCGGCATCGTTGACCCGTACCGGACCGGTCGGGGCAGTGGTGCCGAGACTGATGACGGTAATGCGGCAGGAAACGACCGCAGCACCGGCCAGCGAACCATTGCAAACCTTGGTGATGCGCAGGGCCGGCTGGCCGGCATTCGGATGACGGATGCGTTCCTTGGCGCAGGCCCTGTTGTTGGTGATGTCGTTCTCACCGGGAATAGCTTTCACCTCGGCGCAGTTCTCGACACTGTCGGGCCGGTAGTTGGCCGGCATCACCGCCCTGACGAAGATCGGCGTCGAGGCGCCAGGCAACAGCACGATGCCGGCATTGTCGCAGCGGAACTGGCCGGGGCCGTTCGGTCCGCATGTCCATGGCGGCGTCGGGCCGAAGGTCGAGGATGCCGGCACGCCGCCCGGATAGGTATCGACGACCGTCAGCGGCCCATTATAGGGGACGCTGCCATTGTTGATTATGTCGACCACGAAGGTGCAGACGCCATCGGCCGAACAGAATTCGGTGCGGGCGCGCTTCTTCAGGATCAGGTCGACCTTCTTCTCCACCGGCGGCCGGCAGTTGCGGTCACGATCGCCACGCCGGCAGACCGGGATCGAAGCACAGCCGCGATCGTTTTGCTGGCTGCCGAAAAGCGGCTTGCCGCTGGCGCCGTAATTGTAAGTGGCGCAGTTGCGCAAGGCGCTGCCTCGCCAGCCTGCGGCCGGCTTGAAGCCGAGCTTGAGGTCGACAGAGGCACCCGGATTGAGCGTGGTCACCGGATGAGTGCAAATCATCGGGGTGGTTCCAGGCGCGCAGACCCAAGGCGGGTTCGCCCCTGAATCGAGGGTGGAGCCAGCCGGCAGGGTGACTTCGTTGAGCACGATCTTGCCGTGGTAGGGTGCATCGCCGACATTGGTGACCCTGATGGTGAAGTCGCAGCCGCCACCCACCGTGCAACGTTGCACGTCGGCGCGCTTTTCGACTTTCAGATCCGGTTCCTTGTCCTTCGGTGGGCAGCGCTGATCACGCGGGATGACGATATCGACAGTCTGCGTACAGCACAGGCCCCACCCCTCCCTCGGGCCGGCATAGGTTTCGACACCGGTGACGATGATGTGGATGACGTCGCCGGGTGAAGCGCCGACGATCTTCCAATTGAGCACACCGCCGCCCGCCGGCACCAATTGCGTGTCGGGAATGATGGTGATGCCGGGTGTCGTCGTCGAAAGCTGCACCCATTTGCCAGCCATCTCCGGGCCGACCGGCATGTGGTAGATGAAGGCGCCGCCGCCGGGCACGCAATCGACCGTGCCGCGCTCCACCTTGAAGCATTCCTTGCCGGGAGGTGGAGGCGGCGGGTTGCACCTGGTGACGTCGATCTTGATCGACGCCTTTGCACCCGTGAGATAATTGCCGTCGTCCGGCTTGCCCGGATCCTGCGACAGGATTTCGATGCCGGCGCCGCGTTCGCGGCTGACCTTGACCACGCCCTGGTTGTGAACGGTCGTCGGCGACGGAAACGCCGCATGGTCAATCTTGGCGGTGATCTGGAACGTGACGACGCGCTCGTTCGCAGCGCCGATGCCGTCGAGATCGCTGGCGGAAATCCGGAAATCGGGTACCGTCGCGGTATCGTCCGGTGTAGCCGAACTGCTGATCGCAGCAGCGGGCAGCGGTCCGCCGGACGCATCGGTGCCGTCGCCGGTCACATGCACGCCGACGATGCGCAGGCCGTGCGGGAGCTGGTCCCTGAAATCGAGCCTGACCTTTTTCAGCATGGCGGCGAGGTCCGGGCTGGCAAAATCCTGCGGATTGCCGCGCAAGCCAAAGCTCAGCGAGTATACGACATAGTCGCAGCCTCTCTGGGTGCCTTTCTTGGTGAAGAAGGGCACGATCCGGCCCGGCTCCGGATTGACGATGCGAGGATTGTCGAAATCGAGCCTGGGATCTGGAACGGCAGTGTAGATGCCCGCATCGGCAGGCTTGGTCTTGGCCGGAGCAAGGTCTTCAGCGAAGCCTTGCAGCGGACTCAGCATGGCGACCGCGATACCGGCCGCCATCAGCCAGCGCACACCGCGCCTGGCGAGTGACAGGGGTTTCACGATGGTCTCCATGACGAATGATTGTTTGCCGGTTGACTGGCTGCTTGTCGCAGGCGGGAAAAATGCGAGATTGCTCATCTTCCCCTCCTCACGGTTCGCAGCTGACGGCTGGGGTTCTGAGCGGCAAGGTCATCTTGCAGCAAGGATAGTAGCCACCCTTGTCGCTATCGGACTGCCTGTAGAAGCAGAGCCCGACATCGACCGTATCGCCAGGGTAATGGCCGGTGATGCCGATCGTGTATGGCGCGCCGGGCGCATGCGACAGAGGTGAAGTCACCCCAACGCCAGGCGTCCTGGACAGAGCCTTGATCGAATCGCCGCCAAAGCCGGCATGGTCATGGAGATAGAGATCGGCCTCGAGGCCGGAGGGTGTGCAGAAATACCTGACATCCTCGACATCGAGGCAAGGAGGCAGATTGCCGGGGGGCGGAAAGTCCGGCGGATAGAACGGCGGCAGATAGCCGCCCGGCACCTGCTCGTAATAGCCGGCACGGCCCTCGCAGGGGCGCCAGACCTCGACGTCGCCGACATGGCCTTCGACTTCCGGGTCTTCGAAATAATTGTCGAAGTCGACGAACCACGAGCCGAAAGGCGGCATGTTGGCCGGCTTGGCCAGTGCCGTCGGCGTGATTTGCACGCCGTGCACGGCGAGCGGCCCGCCGGCTGCGAGTTGTTCGGCAAGCTCCGGGTTGTCGCGCAACTTGTCGCCGGTATCGACCAGCGTGTCAGTGCAGACGCCGATATCGAGATTGCCTTCGGCATCGTAGCCATATTGCAGGTCGAGGCCGCCGGCCGACTGTCGGTTGTCTTGCGGGAAGCCGACCGCATATTCCTGCGGCACTTCCACCCAGGCCGATTCCGTCGCCGGATCGTCCGTATTTTCGCGCCAGTAGCGGATGACCTCACCCTTGCCGGAATCGGCGAACTGGCTGTAGTCGTAGCGGTTCTCCACCGGGCCGCGCTGGGCCAGGTACATGAAGCCTTCGTTGTCGAAGGCGATGTCGGTGACCGCGTAATCCTTGTCGGCCTTGACCGTCAGTTCCCAGCGCGGGTCGCCGGCGAAACTGCCGTCGCCGGCAACGCCCACCGACCAGATCTCCGCCTTATCACCGACCGAATAATAGAGCCGGCCGCCACGATAGGCGACCGACCAGACGCGGCGCTCGTCCTGCGTGTAGCCCCAGCTGTCGGGGTCCTCGCTGTCGAAGGCAGCACCCTGGATGTCAATCACCGAGCCGTCGTCGGCAAGGGCGGCAAGCCCGTGCGCCGGGCGGCCGGCTATGCCGTGGTCGAACGTGTCGAGCAGCGCGCCATTGGCGTCGATGCGGTGGATGAGGCCGGTATCGAGATCGCTGGCGAAGAACTGGCGGTGGATATTGTCGAAAGTGACGTCGCCGATGCCGGGACCGCTATTGGCGTCGATATCGGCGAATTTCGAGACGGCGCCGGTGATGCCGTCGATCTTCCAGATCGTTCCGGGGCCGCCGCCGTTTTCGGTGCCGAACTGGCCGTCCATGAAGACAGCGTCAGCCGTCCCGCGGCGCTGCCGCTCCGGCCGGCCGTCGGCGTCGCCGTCTGGCGTGACTATGCGGATGCCGTGCAGCGACGTGGCGCCGGCATAGAGGTTTGGAATGGCCGATGGAACGCCGTCGCGCACGCCGTCGTCGTAGGTGATGCCGAACACCTGGCCGATTTGCCCGGCCGTGACCTCGAACGGTGGCGGGGTGAAGACCAATTGGCCAGACGCCGGCCCGCCCAGCCTTGAGACGTCGAAGATGCGCAAGGTCGCGCGCGCCGTGTCGATGAAGGTTTCGTCGACGGGATCGGCGCCCGGCGGCAGGCCTTCCTCGAAATTGGGAATGATGGTGCCGGAGAATCCGGTCACTGCCATCGAGCCGGGATAGATGATCTGGGTTTCCTGAGCCTGGGCCGAGCCACCGAGCCAGAGCCCAGCGGCGAGCGCCAGGATCGACAATCCGCTGGCAGCCTGGATGGCGCGGCGCAAACGGCCCGCACGAGAGCGCACGAACGCGCCGTGGTCGCAAGACATGGATCTCCCCCCACAGGTCATGGGAGAAACATCGGGTCCCGGCGCGCAAATCAGGGCAAGGCGCGGCGTTCCGGCACGTTCATCCCTGATCGAATTGTCTGCTTTCCTCAACGTCACGATACGCCTGCGTCCGCGCAGGGTCAACGGAACCGGCGAAAAGCCGAGCGCATCGACCCGGTCCCGAAGGCGATGATCTCGCTGAGCTCCTGCTGTTCCCGGAGACCATGGAGCCTCTGGATCTGTGGTCATCGGGCTTTCCTTTCCGGGGCCGCACTACGCGGCACCTGAGCATCAGTCGCGGGGCGAGGCGGAAAGGTTCATGGGCCGGGGGCCGGGCCGGCTGGATCACCGCCGAAAATACGGGCCTGCCGGTCCCGAATCCGATCAACCGCGATGAATGGTGAACGCCTTGCGCAGAATGCTTGCGCGCCACGCAGCCTGTTCTTATATACGCGCCAAGCCGTCCAGCGCCGAATGCCGGTTGCCGGAGCGGAATTTCTTGTGAACAGGGGCTTTCGTCGGAACGCCTGTACGGGTCCTGAGAGCCTGCTTAGCGGAGAGATTAGAGAAATGGCAAAAGTAATCGGTATCGATCTGGGAACAACCAACTCCTGTGTCGCCATCATGGACGGCAAGGAATCCAAGGTGATCGAGAATGCGGAAGGCGCCCGCACGACCCCTTCCATCGTCGCCATCAACAGCGACGGCGAGCGCCTCGTCGGCCAGCCGGCCAAGCGCCAGGCGGTTACCAATCCTGAGAACACCATTTTCGCGGTCAAGCGCCTGATCGGCCGCCGCTACGACGATCCGGTGACGGAGAAGGACAAGAAGCTTGTCCCCTACAAGATCGTCAAGGGCGACAATGGCGACGCCTGGGTCGAGGCCGGCGGCAAGAAGCAGTCGCCTAGCCAGATCTCGGCGATGATCCTACAGAAGATGAAGGAAACGGCGGAGGCCTATCTCGGCGAGAAGGTCGAGAAGGCAGTCATCACCGTTCCGGCCTATTTCAACGACGCCCAGCGCCAGGCGACCAAGGATGCCGGCAAGATCGCCGGCCTCGAAGTGCTGCGCATCATCAACGAGCCGACCGCGGCAGCACTTGCCTATGGACTGGACAAGAAGGAAGGCAAGACGATTGCCGTCTATGACCTTGGCGGCGGCACGTTCGATATTTCGGTGCTCGAAATCGGCGACGGCGTGTTCGAGGTGAAGTCGACCAATGGCGACACCTTCCTCGGGGGCGAGGATTTCGACATGCGTCTGGTCGAATATCTGGCGGCCGAGTTCAAGAAGGAACAGGGCATCGACCTGCGGAACGACAAGCTCGCCCTTCAGCGCCTCAAGGAAGCGGCTGAAAAGGCCAAGATCGAGCTGTCGTCCACCACGCAGACCGAGATCAACCTGCCCTTCATCACCGCCGATGCCACCGGCCCCAAGCACCTGACGCTGAAGCTGACGCGGGCGAAGTTCGAGAGCCTGGTCGAGGATCTCGTCCAGCGCACGATCGATCCTTGCAAGGCGGCGCTCAAGGATGCCGGCCTGAAGGCCGGCGAAATCGACGAAGTCGTCCTGGTCGGCGGCATGACCCGTATGCCCAAGATCCAGGAGATCGTGAAGCAGTTCTTCGGCAAGGAGCCGCACAAGGGCGTCAACCCGGATGAGGTCGTCGCGTTGGGCGCCGCTATCCAGGCCGGCGTGCTGCAGGGCGACGTCAAGGACGTGCTGCTGCTCGACGTGACGCCGTTGTCGCTCGGCATCGAGACGCTGGGCGGCGTATTCACGCGGCTGATCGAACGCAACACGACGATTCCGACAAAGAAGAGCCAGGTGTTCTCCACGGCCGAGGATTCGCAGTCGGCGGTGACCATCCGCGTCTTCCAGGGCGAGCGTGAAATGGCCGCCGACAACAAGGCGCTCGGCCAGTTCGATCTGGTCGGCATCCCGCCTGCGCCGCGCGGCGTGCCGCAGATCGAGGTCACCTTCGACATCGACGCCAACGGCATCGTCAACGTCTCGGCCAAGGACAAGGGCACCGGCAAGGAGCACCAGATCCGCATCCAGGCGTCCGGCGGCCTTTCGGACGCCGACATCGAGAAGATGGTCAAGGACGCCGAGGCCAATGCCGAAGCCGACAAGAAGCGGCGCGCGCTGGTCGAGGCCCGCAACCAGGCCGAGGCGCTGGTGCATTCCTCGGAGAAGTCTCTGAAGGAATACGGCGAGAAGGTTTCCGAGGCCGACCGCACGGCGATTGCCGATGCGATCGCGGCGCTGAAGACCGCTGCCGAAGGCGACGATGTGACCGAGATCGAGGCCAAGACGCAGACGCTCGCCGAAGTCTCGATGAAGCTCGGCCAGGCCATGTACGAGGCTTCACAGAAGGAAGCCGCCGAGGCCGACGCCAAGGCTGATGCCGCCAAGGACAGTGACGTCGTCGATGCCGACTTCGAGGAAATCGACGAAGACGACGAGAAGAAGAAGTCGGCCTGAACCGCCTGACGGTACAGGTAAGGGAAAAAGCCCGGCGCACAGCCGGGCTTTTTTGCAACCCTTTGCCGGAAAAACGCTGCGCTGCCCGAAAAAATGCGGACAAAGCCTCGTAGACACTGGCATCGCGGCTCCATCACACCTAAATCGGAACAGCGTGCCGGCAAACGACGCAACGATGCTTCAAGACGTTGACTATCCGGACTGCGGGAAAACATGAAAGCTGATTTTTACGAAACGCTAGGCGTGCAAAAGGGCGCCGACGAGAAGGAGCTCAAGAGCGCTTTTCGCAAGCTCGCCATGCAGTTCCATCCCGACCGCAACCCAGGCGACCATGCCTGCGAGCACAAGTTCAAGGAAATCAACGAAGCCTACGAGACACTGAAGGACCCGCAGAAGCGCGCCGCCTATGATCGCTTCGGCCACGCCGCCTTCGAGCACGGCGGTATGAATGGCGGGGCGCAAGGCTTTGGCGCCGGCGGCTTCGCCGACATTTTCGAAGACATTTTCGGCGACATGATGGGCGGGCGCCAGCGCCGCTCGTCCGGCGGCCGCGAGCGCGGCGCCGACCTGCGCTACAATATGGAAATTACGCTGGAAGAGGCATTTTCCGGCAAGACCGCGCAGATTCGGGTGCCAGCCTCGATTTCCTGCTCGGAATGCTCGGGCAGCGGCGCCAAGCCTGGCACCCAGCCCGTCACCTGCTCGATGTGCAACGGCCACGGCAAGGTGCGCGCCACGCAAGGCTTCTTCTCGATCGAGCGCACCTGCCCGCAATGCCAGGGGCGCGGCCAGACCATCAAGGATCCGTGCCCGAAATGCGCCGGCCAGGGCCGTGTCACCGAGGAGCGCTCGCTGTCGGTAAACATCCCTGCCGGCATCGAGGATGGTACCCGCATCCGGCTGGCCAATGAGGGCGAGGCCGGCCTGCGCGGCGGCCCGTCGGGCGATCTCTACATCTTCCTCGCGGTCAAGCCGCACGAATTCTTCCAGCGCGACGGGGCCGATCTTTATTGCAAGGTGCCGATCTCGATGACGACGGCAGCGCTTGGCGGCTCGTTCGAGGTGACGACACTGGACGGTACCCAGACGAAGGTGAAGGTGCCGGAAGGCACCCAGAACGGTC
This sequence comes from Mesorhizobium sp. M0954, assembly GCF_040319155.1. Lineage (NCBI taxonomy): Bacteria > Pseudomonadati > Pseudomonadota > Alphaproteobacteria > Hyphomicrobiales > Phyllobacteriaceae > Mesorhizobium > Mesorhizobium sp. M0954. The sequence continues at coordinate 75,402 of NZ_JAMYNR010000014.1, forward strand.
GCCAGTTCCGCCTCAAGGGCAAGGGCATGCCTGTGCTGCGCCAGCCCAATATCGGCGACCTCTACATCCAGACCGTGGTTGAGACGCCGCAGAACCTTTCGCGCCGTCAGCGCGAATTGCTGGAGGAATTCGAGCAGCTTTCCTCAAAGGACAATTCGCCTCAGTCGAGCGGATTTTTCGCCCGCATGAAAGACTTTTTCGAAACGTTCGGCGAGCACTGAAGCTGATCCCTGGAAAACGCTTCCCGAGCGTCATCAACACCTTATCCGGGGATTCGCCTTGTCTTGCACCTCGTAACTGCTAAGTAGCATGCGAGGGAGCGTTGAGGAGGACTTTCAATGACGCGTAGTCCCGGACTGCGAAAGACGCTGGCGGAAAAGTTCGACGACGAGCTGAAGTTCTTCAAGGGCTGGATCGACAAGCCGAAGGCGGTCGGTTCGATCGTCCCGACCAGTTCCATCACCGCTGGCAAGATGGCCTCGATCGTCGATCCGACATCCGGCCTGCCGGTGCTCGAGGTCGGACCCGGTACAGGCGTCATCACACGCGCCATCCTCGCCCAGGGCATTAAGCCTGAGAATCTCTACGCGGTCGAATATTCCACTGATTTCGTGCGCCATCTGCGCCAGCTTTATCCAGGCGTCAACGTCATCGAGGGCGACGCCTTCAATCTCGACGCGACGCTCGGCGACAAGCGCGACCTGATCTTCGATTCTGTGATATCGGGCGTGCCGCTGCTCAATTTCCCTGTCGCCCAGCGCATCGCCTATGTCGAGAGCCTGCTCGACCGTATCCCGGCGGGCCGGCCGATCGTGCAGCTGACTTACGGGCCGCTGTCGCCGATCCCGCCGGGCCGCGGCGACTATACGGTCGAGCATTTCCATTTCGTCATCCGCAACATTCCGCCGACGCAGCTTTGGATCTACCGACGCGGGGCCGCATGAATTGAAACGTTGGGTTTGAATAGCACTTGTCTTATACCCATCGGGTGACAAGGCAGACCCATGGCTGTGATCCCGAAAATTCTCGTCGTCGCCGGTTCGGTGCGCAGCGGCGCCTATAGCGGCAGGACCGCCGACGTGGCACAGAAGGAACTTGCCATGCAGGGCGCCGAGGTGACCCGCATCTCGCTCGCCGACTATCCGCTGCCGATCCTCGACCAGGATTTGGAAAAGGAAGAAGGCATTCCCGACAATGCTTTCAAGCTCGGCCGGATGATCGCCGCCCATGACGGGCTGCTGGTCGCGACGCCCGAATATAACGGCTCCATTCCACCGTTGCTCAAGAACAGCATCGACTGGGTGAGCCAGCTGCGCAAGGATGGCGGCCGGACGTTCAGGCCACTTGCCGGCAAGGTCGCCGGCCTCTGCTCGTCTTCCAACGGACCCTTCGGCGGGATACGCTGCATCAACCATCTGCGCGCCGTTCTGGTACGCTGCCGGATGGAGGTGGTGACACCGGAATGCTCGGTGCCGGAGGGCGGCTACGCCTTCGACGACGAGGGCAAGTTCAGGGACGAGAGACTACGCCAATCGATGGAGCACCTATGCCGAACGCTGATCGAAACCTCGCGCATGCTGTCGACGCGGATCGAGGCATGATCCCGGACGCCGCGCATGCCGACACGATGCAGGAAAGGCTGATCGTCGGCCTCGACCTGCCGACGCTGAAGCAAGCCGAGAAAGCGGTGCGCGAGCTCGACGGGATCGTCTCCTTCTACAAGATCGGTTACCAGCTCGCGTTTGCCGGCGGGCTCGACTTCGCCCGCGAGCTGGCCAGCGGCGGCACCAGGATCTTTCTCGACATGAAGCTGCTCGACATCGACAACACCGTGGCCAAGGGGGTCGAAAACATCGCCAGGATGGGCATGAGCATGCTGACGATCCATGCCTATCCGAAGACGATGAAGGCGGCGGTCGAGGCTGCCAGGGGCAGCGACCTTTGCCTACTCGGGGTCACCGTGCTGACCTCGATGGACGAGCAGGACGTGATCGACGCCGGCTATGAGTATGATCCGCATACACTGGTGCTGAGGCGCTCCGAGCAGGCGCTGCATGCCGGCATGGGCGGCATCGTCTGCTCGGCCGAGGAAGCTGAGGCGGTGCGCCGCATCGTCGGCCCCGACCTGGCGGTCGTGACGCCGGGAATCCGGCCGAAGGGCAGCGACCATGGCGACCAGAAACGCGTGGTGACGCCGGCGCAGGCGATCCGCAACGGCTCCAGCCACCTCGTCGTCGGCCGGCCGATCGTCGGTGCGGCCGACAGGCGGGCGGCGGCGGAAGCGATCCTCGATGAAATGCGCTCGGCCTGAGGGCAGGAATTAACCCGGAGAAAAGCCATGCCCAAGGGATACTGGATCGCTCGCGTCGATGTACGCGATGCGGAAGGCTACAAGGACTATGTCGCAGCTGCCAAACCGGCCTTCGACCGCTTCGGCGCCAAGTTCCTGGCGCGCGGCGGCGCGCATGAGAAGGCCGAGGGGCCGGGCCGCGACCGCAACGTGATCATCGAGTTTCCGTCGCTTGCGGCGGCGCATGACTGCTACCACTCGCCCGAATACCAGCGCGCCGTCGCGATCCGCCAGAAGGTGGCCGAGGGCGAAATCGTGTTGGTCGAGGGGATTTAGGCGAGAAGCCGGTTCGCCGCTGCCTCCGCCATCGCATCGGCGAGGCTCAAGCCCCATTGCTGGCGACAGTAATCGCGGAAATCGAAGCAGGGCAGGCCGGGGCAGACCTCGAACTCGATGAGGTGGACGCTGTCGTCGGCTTCGACCCGGAAATCGATGGAAAACACATCCCGCAGGCCAAGCCCGACCATCAGGCGTTCGGCGATGCGACGGATTCTTGCATCGGCTTCAGGCTGGCTGCCGGCGACCGGCAGCAGCACCGGCTCGGTATATTTTCCCGCAGCTTTCGCCGCTGCGCCGGCATCGCCGTAAAGCGCCAGGCTGTCCTGCATGGTCTGGAAGTCGCCGCCCGAATCGACAAAGGCGATGCCCAGCGCCTCGACGCCGGTATCCGGCCTCAATCCGAGAAAACTGGCGCGCGCGTTGCGGCCGGCGACATAGGGCTGGACGACGACATCGTCGCGATAGGCGGCGAAGACGCGCCGGCTAAGCTCCAGCGCGTGGCCGAGATCGTGGCAGTGCGAATCCGGCCAGATGCCGATCTTGGCGCCGAGCCGGTTCGGCTTGACGAACCAGCCGCCGGGCGAGGCCGGTGGCGCGACCAGCCAGGCGCCGTCACGGGCAAGGCCCGCCCGCGGCACCGGCAGGCCAAGCGCGCCGAGCACGGCGCCGGACCGGAACTTGTCCTGACAGAGCGCGAACGACGCATCGTCGGCGCCGATCGCCTTCAGCCCATTCAGCCGTGCCAGAGCTGGTGCGGCGCCGCCGCGGAAATAGGCAATGCCGTCGGTCAGCGTCCAGACAAGCGTGGTCTTCGGGTCCTCGCCGGCGAGAACGCTTGCAGCATCGTCGAGCGCCAGCGGTACGAACGACAGGCCGCGCGTCTGGCAAGCGGCGGCAAGTGCGTCGAATTCAGCAGCGATGTCGGTCGATTGCGCCAGATAGGAGGCGATTTCGGCGGCACGCTCCGGCACGTGGTTATCGGCGACCAGCCGATCGAAGCAAGCCTTTTCCGGCTCGTAGACAAGGATCAGCTTCAGCTCGCGGCTTGACATGATCGAAACGATTTCCCGGCAGCACGATTGCCTAAAGCAATTCCAGGAAAAGTGTGAAACGGTTTTCCGTCCGGAATTGCGTCAAAACAAAGAGATAGAGCGGTTCAGCATTCCCGCGAAACGATGAACCGTTCTAGCATCGCGCGGCGAATGCATTCGGCTTTCGCGGAACCGACGTCAGCTGGACGCCTGCACGACAATGCTAGACATGGGTCTAGCCAATCAGCACGCGTGGCTCGAAGCGACCATTGACTGGAATGTCGAGCATGAATGTCATGCCGGCTTGCGGGTCGAGCAGGCGCTGCTTCTCGCTTTTGCCCGACCAGGCGGAGGTGACCGCCAGCCGGTCGGCATTCCTGCCGACGAAAGCCGGACAGGACGGCTGCGTCGCCGGCATCGCCACCGAACGGACGAGCTTGCCGTCGGGTCCATAGGCTTCGACGACGCTGCCGCCCCAGCAGGCGTTCCACAATATGCCGTCACGGTCGAGCACCGAACCATCGATATAGCCCTTGGTCGAACGGTGGTCGACGAAGACCTTCGGTTCGCCAACCGGCAGGCCGGTCGCCGGATCGCAGCCGACGCGCATCAACAGCCCGGTGCTGGTGTCGGTGTAATAGGCAATGGTCCCATCCTCGGAAAAGCAGATCGAGTTGGGCACAGTAATGTCGGCATAAAGCCGGCGCAGCTCGCCCTTGAAGAACCAGTAGATCGAACCGGCACCCTTCTCCTCGCCCTTGCCCATGGTGCCGACCCACAGCGCGCCGCAAGGGTGAACGCGTGAATCGTTCGAGCGGGTGACCGCATTGTCGGCCTCGATCGGCGTGTGCAGCGTCAGCTTGCCGGTCGCGACGTCGCGGACATGCAGGCCGGTCTCGGTGGCGATCAACTGGCGCCGGTCGTCGACGATGGCGACGGCGCTGGCCATCTGACCGAGCTCGTGGATCTTGACCGCACCGCCCGACAGGCGCTGTTCGAGGAGCTGGCCATTGACGATGTCGAACCAGTAGAGCGTGTCGGTGGCAGGGTCATAGCTTGGTCCCTCGCCGAGTTGGCAGACATGGTCGGAAAAAACCGAAACAATGGTCTCGCTCATCATGCCACTCCAAACGCCGCGTCCCAGGCCTGAACTGCGGCTTTCGCCCGTGCTGCCACTTCGTCGACGCTCATGCCCGGCTTGAACAGGCTGGAGCCAAGACCGAAGACGCTGACGCCCGCTGCCTTGTAGCCGGCAAAATCCTTGTCCGAAACGCCGCCGACCGCGCCGACCAGCACACTGGCCGGCAGCACCGCGCGCATCGCCGAAATGCCTGCCGCGCCAAGCACGCTCGCCGGGAAGAATTTCAATGCCGAGGCACCGAGCCGGATTGCTTGAAATGCCTCGGTCGGCGTGAACACGCCGGGCATCGTCACCATGCCGTAGTGCATGGCCCGGCCCATGACCTCGGCATCGATATTGGGGCTGACCAGCAGCCGCCCGCCGGCCTTGTGCAGGCCGTCGACATCGGCGGCGCTGAGCACCGTGCCGGCACCGACCAAGGCTGTTGGAGGAAGCGCTCCGACAATGCTGGCGATGGAGGCGTAAGGATCGGGCGAGTTGAGCGGCACCTCGATCGCTTCGATACCGGCGCCGAAGATCGCCTGGCCGATCGCCACCGCCTCGCTTGGCTTGAGGCCACGCAGGATGGCGACCAGACCCCGCTCGAGCTTTGGAAAAGGTGCGGTTTCGGTCATGCGGCAACTCCATTTCCAGCGATCATGCCATTTTCGCGCGCGGCTTCAGCAAGACCGGCACGCACCGCCTCGTCGGCGTCGACCACCCTGACCGCGAGCCCGGCAAGGCCGAGGGCGTCGGCATAGAGCTTGCCGAGTGCGCCCGACGCGATCAGCACGACGGGCACGGCACTCGCCCCATAACGGCGACTTGCCGAAGCGATCTCGCCGCCGATCAGCAGGCCGGACAGGCAGGCGGCGGCATCCTCGGGCTTCAGATCCTGCAGCAGGCTGGCGGCGCGGATCGAGAACAGTCTTGAACCGATGTCACCGCCTTCGGCCAACGCCTTCAGGCACCACTCCCGGAAAAATGGATTTTCGGCGGCAACCGGCTTCGGCGGCTCGCCCAGCGAATGGCGCAGGATCGAGTGCGCGGCCAGCACCGAAAACAGCTCGCCGGTCGGCCAGGTGCCGAAACCGGCAACAGAGCCGTCCTCGACCAGCACCCATTTCGAATGGGTGCCAGGCATGCAGACGAGATGGCGTCCCTTTGCCGGCAAACCGGCGCCGGCAAGCTGCGTCTCCTCGCCGCGCATGACATCCGGGGCGTCGGCCAGACGCTGGGCAAGGCCGGGCACGATGCGGATGTCGCGGCGCTGGCCGGGAATGCGGGCAGCGCCGGCGAGAATAGCGCCGATCGGCGCCGGCACGCTGACATAGGGTGCCTCCAGCCAGCCCTGGCGCGAACCGGCCATGCCGCAAATGATGACCGGCAGCGCCTCGGCTGCGCCCAAGGCAGCCAGATGCCCTTCGAGAATGGACGAAAATCCTTTAGCCTGGGCGGTGATCAGCCCGTCATCGCCGCGCCACTCGGCGAGAACCTTGCCGGCGCCGTCGAGCAGCCAGACCCTCATGCGGGTGGTGCCCCAGTCGACGGCCGCGACGGAAGCTGCCTTGCTCGATGAGATCACAGGAATCCCCCATCGACGATCAGCATCTGCGCGGTCAGCATGCGTGAGGCATCCGACGCCAGGAACAGCACAGTGCCGACAATGTCTTCCGGCTGCATCACCTCTTTGATGCACTGTTTGGCGACATGAGCGGCGAGCGCTTCTTCGGTGACCCAGAGCTTTCTCTGCCGCTCGGTGATCACCCAGCCGGGCGCGATCGCGTTGACACGGATGCCGTCGACGCCGAGCTTGCCGGCAAGACCCTTGGTGAGACCGACGATGCCGGCCTTGGCGGCGGTGTAGGCCGGCATATCGGGATGGTTGATGAGAAACGACGTCGAGGTGAAGTTGATGATCGAGCCGCCGCCGGCCCGCTTCATGCCCGGCGCCACCGCCTGTGCGCTGAAGAAATGCGGGCGCAGGTTGATGGCATGATTGTTGTCCCAGAACTCCACCGTGACGTCTTCCACGGCATGACGGTCATCCTGCGCGGCATTGTTGACCAGCACCGTCACGTCGCCATGCGCCTCTGCAGCTTTGCCCGCCGATAGCCGCAACGCCTCGATGTCGCGTATGTCGGTCTTGAGATAGAGCGGCCGCCGGCCCAGCTCCTTCTCTAACCGATCGGCCAGCGCCAGGCTCGCACGGTCGGCAATATCGATGAAGGCGACGTTTGCCCCCTGGCGGACAAAGCCTTCTGTCAAGGCAGCACCAATGCCGGAGCCGCCGCCGGTGATCAGCACCGAAGCGCCTTCGAGGTCGGCAAAGCGTGCCGATGGCATCATGAAATTCTCTCCCGGTCCAATGATCTCGGTCGGCCGGCGCGCATCCTATCCAGCCGTGTCGGGCGGGCAAGGGCGAAAGAGTGGATTGTCAGGACTTATGTCCGACAAAAGGCCGCACGGGCCGCCGATCGATCAGCTGCCCAGCCGGACGCGGTACAATTCGACTGCGGCTCCGCTGGTCCCGGCAACCGGCTCAAGCCATTCCGGCACGCTGCCGCGCATCAGCCCGGCAAGAAAGCCTGCCGGCGCCTTGGCTGCGAGGAGCTTGCTTTCGGCGCTGCCGGGGCACAGCGCGACGAGGCCGACGTGATGATCCGCCACGACCGTCCTGGCATCGGCATCGGACCCAAGGAAGGCATCGAGCGCCAGCAGGTTGCCGGCGACATTGCGATGATAAGGCCCGGCGAAGACGCGATGTCCGGAATAGGCCAGGATAGGCGATCCGAGATTGGAAATTGCCAGCACGGTGGTGCCGGGCAGGCGGCCGAGTGCCGCAAAGGAGGCCATGCGCTGGCAAGCGACATCGGCGCCGTCGCCATTATCGGCGGCGGTATTGCTGTCCTCGAAGGCGACCGAGGTTGCCGCGGCAGCCCCAGTCCAGACGGCATTCACTGAAACCAGCCAGACGGCGGCCATGCGCAGCGCCACGCCGCGCGACGCGCTGGCCTCGGCCCGTTGACGCCATTTGGCAATCCAGGCGGCAAGCGGGATGACGGCGAAGGCGATCGAGAATGTCGAACCGCGTACCTGCCAGGCGCTGACGATGAAGGCCACGACAAGCAGCGCGCCGACAAGGCTGTCCTGCCGCCGCCAGCCACCGCGGCCAAGGCGAAGCGCCATCAGCATGAGCGCAATGAGCGGCGTGGCATAGCGCGCCACCACCCCGGCCGGATCTTCAGTGAGCAGCTTGAACAGCGACTGCGCCTCGTCGATGTGATCAAGCCATAGCTCCTTGAGGCGCGGATCGAGGTTGGCGTAGGGCGCTGCCAGGCATTGTGGGAACAACAAGACGACGACAGCGCCCAATAACAGGGCAAGCAGGCCAAGTGAGGCGATGCGCCATTGGCGCGTGCGGCCGGCGGGCTCGACCGACGCTATCGCCGCAAGGCCGGTTCCGGCAATCGCCGCGACGACGAACTGCACGGCCGAGAAGGCGTCGCATTGCGCCTGACCCCAGGCAGACGGCGCAATGGTGGCGACAAAGACGAGAGCGGACACGCCGGCAAAGCCGAGGCCGAAATCCCGGGCGATCAGCCTCTCGCCATTGGCGCCGAGGGCGAACAGTATGGCAACAGAGGCGCCGATGGTGGCCACATAAGGCGCGGTCTCCATGCCGACGGCCAGCATCAATCCGGCGCACAGGCCGGAGAGCAATGCCGCCGGCCTGCGCGTTGGCGCTTCAAGCAACAGGCTCAGACTGGCCATGCTCAGCATCAGCTGGATATTGTGGTGATCGAGCGCGCCAGGCGAAAAAATGCCGAGGAAATACAGTGCGGCAGCGCCGATCACGACAGCGGGCAGCACGGCGCTGTCACCGGCAAAGCTGCGCGCGGCGCGAGCCGTGAAAAATACGGTCAGGCAGAAGAGCAGCGCCGGCCACAGCACTTGCGCAACATTCTCGGCAAAGGCCGCGCTGCCGGTCAGGGCCGATACGGCGATGATGATGGCGGCGATCGGCGCATCGACCAGCCGCGACCAATGCATGACGAAACCGCCTTCCAGGCCCATCCTGTACTGGTGGAGATCGAACCACCTTTGGCCGGCCAGCATGTCGCGAACTTCGACGAGGCGCAGCAGATTGTCGTTGTCGCCGCCGGCATTGGTCAGTGCCGGGAAGCCGGCAAAGGCATTGACGGTAAGCGCCAGCGCCGTGGCAAGCAGCGCCAGCGCGATATCGGACCTCCAAATGGAGGCGCCATCGTCGGCTGTGCTCATATCGGGACCTTTGGAAGGAATACGGTGCGGTTTAAACCTAGCCTTAACAGCTTCAATAAATAGTAAAGCCGCCCGAGCGAGGCCGGCGTTTGAGCGGTCAGGGGCCTTACAGGGCATCCGGAGACGAAAATGCCACAAGAAGTGCGCCATGAGCCGAGCATCGCCGTGCTCCTGCCTTGCTACAATGAGGAGCTGACGATCGGCGAAGTGGTGCGGCGCTTTCGCGAAACGCTGCCTGCCGCAGCGATCTATGTCTACGACAACAATTCGCGCGACCTGACGGCGCTCCGAGCCCGCGCCGCCGGCGCCATCGTGGTGCGCGAGCCGCGCCAGGGCAAAGGCAATGTCGTGCGCCGCATGTTCGCCGACATCGAGGCCGACATCTACCTGATGGCCGACGGCGACGGCACCTATGCGCCGGAGGACGCGCCGCAACTGATCAACACGCTGCTGACCGAGCGCTCCGACATGGTGGTGGGCACCAGGCGCGGTGTCGCCAACGACGCCGGCAGGACAGGCCACGCCTTCGGCAACCGCATCTTCAACAGCCTCTACAAACGTTTGTTTGGCTCGGACTTTACCGATATCTTCTCGGGTTACCGCGCCTTCACCAGGCGCTTCGTCAAGAGTTTTCCCGCCGTTTCCGGCGGTTTCGAGATCGAGACCGAAATGTCGGTGCACGCCTCGCAGCTCAAATTGCCGGTCAGCGAGATCGGCCTCGACTATGGCCGCCGGCCGGAAGGCTCCTCGTCGAAGCTGTCGACCTTTCGCGACGGCGCGAAGATCCTGTGGATGTTCGCCATGCTGATGAAGGAGACGCAGCCGCTGCGTTTCTTCGGCGCTTTTTCGGTGTTCTTCCTGGCATCAAGCCTGTTTCTGATGGCCCCGGTGCTGATCGAGTTCGCCGAAACCGGGCTTGTGCCGCGCATGCCGACGTGGGTGCTGTCGGTAGGGCTGCTGCTGCTGTCGATGCTGGCGGCGGTGACCGGGGTAATCCTCGATTCGGTGTCGCGCGGCCGGGCCGAGCAGAAGCGCATCTTCTATCTGTCGATGCCTTCCGGCCGCGTCGAACGCGAACGCGCAAGTGCGCTCGCGACTTTGAAGACCGGACCGCGCAAGACCCCGCGGGCGGCTTAGAGCCGTAAATGGGACGCCTCGCCCGCTTCATTGTCGCCGGCGGCATCGGCTTCGTCGCCGACGCGGCGGCGCTTTGGCTGGTGCTGGCGACAACGCCGCTTGGCCCCTTCGCAGCCCGAATCATCTCGATCGGTTTTGCCCTGTCCGTCACCTGGCTGATCAATCGCCATCTGACCTTCTCGCCTTCCAGCCGCGGCGTCGCGCAAGAGGGCGCACGCTATGGCGGCGTCGGCATCGCCACCAGCCTCGTCAATTATCTCGTCTATTGCGCCATGCTGTTCGCGCTGCCGATGGTGCCGCCGCTCGTCGCCCTTGCGGTCGCCTCGCTGGTTGCCATGGCGCTGTCCTTCCTCGGCTATTCCAAGCTGGTCTTCGACCGCTGAACGCACATCGCATTGGGGTCTGCGCCAGAAGCGCAGCCTCATCATGACCTTGGCCGATTGGCAGAGGCCGCCGATTTCCTTATATCGCTCTCGTCGATGCATCGGCCCGAAAAATCGGAAACGATTTTCGGAAAGCACGATGCATGGATTCAAAGTGTTGGAGCGTATGTGCGTCCGGGTGGACGCACGTTTGTTGCAACTGCGCCGGAGAGCACCCATGCCCCTGAAAGTCGCCGTCCAGATGGACCACATCTCTACCGTGTCGATTGCCGGCGACACGTCGTTTGCGCTGTCGCTGGAAGCGCAGCGGCGCGGGCACCAGCTGTTCCACTACACGCCCGACCGGCTGTCGCTGCGCGAAGGCAAGGTGTTTGCCCGTATCGAGGCGATGCAGGTCCGCGACGAGAAGGGCAACCATTATTCGCTGGGCGAGAAGGTGCGCACCGATCTTGCGGAGATGGACGTCATCCTTTTGCGGCAGGATCCGCCCTTCGACATGAACTACATCACCACCACGCATATCCTCGAGCGCATCCATCCGAAGACGCTGGTGGTCAACGACCCGGCCTGGGTGCGCAACAGCCCGGAAAAGATCTTCGTCACCGAATTTCCCGACCTGATGCCGGACACGCTGATCACCAAGGACCCGCTCGAGGTCGCCGCCTTTCGCAAGGAGTTCGGCGATATCATCGTCAAGCCGCTCTACGGCAATGGCGGCGCCGGCATCTTTCACCTGCACGAGGCCGACCGCAACCTCGCCTCGCTGCTCGAAATGTTCGGCCAGTTGTTCCGCGAACCCTACATCGTGCAGCGCTACCTCAAGGAGGTGCGGGGTGGCGACAAGCGCATCATCCTGATTGACGGCGAGCCTGTCGGCGCCATCAACCGCGTGCCGGCCGAGCATGATTCGCGCTCCAACATGCATGTCGGCGGCCGCGCCGAAAAGACCGAATTGACGGAACGCGAACGCGAGATCTGTGCCCGCATCGGCCCCGCGCTGAAGGAGCGCGGCTTCATCCTCGTCGGCATCGACGTCATCGGCGACTACATGACCGAGATCAACGTGACCTCACCGACCGGCATACGCGAAGTGCAGCGCTTCGGCGGCGCCGACATCGCCAGCCTGTTCTGGGATGCCGTGGAGGAGAAGCGCAACTAGCCTCGCTTCGCGAGCGGCCGCGTTGCAAACCATTGCAGCCGTGGCGCTCAGCTGTTCCCCAAATGTTCTTGCCTTCGCCGGAAATCTGTGGTTGTCTCGGGTGACGCCGTTCGCGGCATGATCGCAAAGGCTTGGGGCAAAAGCCTGCATCTGGGGTGAAGACATGGTGGCGCGGGTTCGCACGGTTGCTTTCCAGGGCATCGAGGCCGTGCCGGTCGATGTGCAGGTGATGATCGCGCCGGGCAAAGTCAACATGCACATCGTCGGGCTGGCCGACAAGGCTGTGGCCGAAAGCCGCGAGCGGGTGCAGGCAGCGCTGCATGCATCCGGCCTGTCGATGCCGTCGAAGAAGGTCACCGTCAATCTGGCGCCGGCCGACCTGCCCAAGGAAGGCAGCCACTACGATCTGCCGATCGCCCTCGGGCTGATGGCGGCGCTCGGCGCCATTCCGGGCGACATGCTGGCCGGCTATGTCGTGCTTGGCGAATTGTCACTCGACGGAACCATCGCCGCGGTGGCTGGCGCGCTGCCGGCGGCAATCGGTGCCAACGCCGAAGGCAAGGGCTTGATCTGCCCGTTCGCCTGCGGGCCGGAAGCGGCCTGGGCCGGCAAGGACTTCGACATATTGGCGCCGCGCAGCCTGATCGCCATCGCCAATCATTTTCGCGGCACGCAGGTTCTGTCACGGCCGGAAGCCGGCATCCATGCTTCGGCGCGCGACCTGCCCGACCTTGCCGACATCAAGGGTCAGGAGACCGCCAAGCGGGCGCTGGAGGTGGCGGCAGCCGGCGGCCACAATCTTCTGATGGTCGGGCCGCCGGGATCGGGAAAGTCGATGCTGGCGCAGCGGCTGCCGTCGATCCTGCCGCCGCTTGCGCCGAAGGAATTGCTCGAAGTCTCGATGATCGCGTCGGTGGCCGGCGAACTCGGCGAAGGAAAACTCACCGACCGGCGGCCGTTCCGCGCGCCACATCATTCGGCCTCGATGGCGGCGATGGTCGGCGGCGGGTTGCGCGTGCGGCCGGGCGAGGCCTCGCTCGCCCATCACGGCGTGCTGTTCCTCGACGAGTTTCCCGAATTCTCGCCGCAGGCGCTCGATGCGCTGCGCCAGCCGCTCGAGACCGGCGACTGCATGATCGCGCGGGCCAACCACCGCGTTACTTATCCGGCACGTATCCAGCTGGTCGCGGCGATGAACCCGTGCCGCTGCGGCATGGCCGGCGAGCCGGGCTATCGCTGCCTGCGCGGCGACCGCTGCCGCACCGACTACCAGGCGCGCATTTCCGGCCCGCTGCTCGATCGCATCGATCTCAGGATCGAGGTGCCGGCGGTCTCGGCCAGCGATTTGATCCGGCCGGACCGGGCGGAGAAGAGCGCCGCCGCGGCACTGCGCGTGGCGCGGGCGCGGACGATCCAGCGTGAGCGTTTCGAACGGCTCGGCGCCACCTCCGCCACCACGAACGCGCATTGCTCGCCGTCGGTCATCGAGGAAATCGCCATGCCCGATGCCGCCGGCCTGTCGCTGCTCAGGGACGCCAGCGAAAAGCTTGGCTTTTCCGCGCGGGCCTATCACCGCGTCTTGAAGGTGGCGCGGACACTCGCCGATCTCGAGGCCAGCGAGACGGTCGGCCGCATCCATCTGGCCGAAGCGATTTCCTACCGCATGAGTTCGGAGCGGATGGCGCAGGCGGCGTGACGTTCCCCTCCCCTCAAGGGGGAGGGGGACGCCGGCGCTTACCCTTGGCCGGCGTGCATCGTGCTTTCGGTTCAGCCGTTATCCCGCGCCTTCAGCTCCAGCCGCCGTGCGTGCAGCACCGGCTCGGTGTAGCCGTTGGGTTGCACGCGCCCCTTGAAGACCAGGTCGCAGGCGGCGAGGAAGGCGATGGACTTGTCGAAATCCGGCGCCATCGGCCGGTAGAGCGGATCGCCTTCGTTCTGGCGGTCGACGATCGCCGCCATGCGTTTCATCGTCTCCATGACCTGCTCGGGCGTGCAGACGCCGTGATGCAGCCAGTTGGCGATGTGCTGCGAGGAGATGCGCAGCGTGGCGCGGTCCTCCATCAGACCGACGTCGTTTATGTCAGGCACTTTCGAACAGCCGACGCCCTGGTCGATCCAGCGCACGACATAGCCCAGAATGCCTTGCGCATTGTTGTCGAGCTCCTTCTGGATGTCTTCTAGCGACCAGTTCGGCCGCACAGCGACCGGCACCGACAAGATGTCGTCGAGTTTTGCCTTGGGCCGGCTCTTCAGCGCCGCTTGCACGGCATGGACGTCGACCTTGTGATAATGGGTGGCGTGCAGCGTCGCTGCCGTCGGCGACGGCACCCAGGCGGTGTTGGCGCCGGCCTTGGGATGCGCGATTTTCTCGGCCAGCATCGCCGCCATAAAGTCGGGCATCGCCCACATGCCTTTGCCTATCTGGGCGTGGCCGGCCAACCCACATTCCAGCCCGATGTCGACGTTCCAGGCTTCGTAGGCGGCGATCCAGGCGGCCTGCTTCATGTCGCCCTTGCGGATCATCGGGCCGGCTTCCATCGAGGTGTGGATCTCGCCGCCGGTGCGATCGAGGAAGCCGGTGTTGATGAAGACGACGCGTTCTTTCGCGGCGCGGATCGCCTCCTTGAGATTGACGGTGGTGCGCCGCTCCTCGTCCATGATGCCCATCTTGATGGTGTTTTTGGGCACGCCGAGCAGCGCCTCGACGCGGTCGAAAATCTCGACGGCGAAGGCAACTTCGTCGGGCCCGTGCATCTTGGGCTTTACGATGTACATCGAGCCGGCGCGAGAATTGGCGCGGCGCCCGTTCACGCCGATGTCATGCAGCGCGATCAGCGCCGTCAGCGCCGCATCCATGATGCCTTCCGGCACCTCGTTGCCGTCGCGGTCTGATATCGCCGGATTGGTCATAAGGTGGCCGACATTCCTGACCAGCATCAGCGAGCGGCCGGGCAAGGTCAGCGTGCCGCCATCGGGCGCGGTATAGGTGCGGTCGGGGTTGAGCCTGCGGACAAAGCTCTTGCCGGCCTTGGTGATCTCCTCCGCCAAGTCGCCCTTCATCAGGCCGAGCCAGTTGCGGTAGACCAGCACCTTGTCCTGCGCATCCACTGCGGCGATCGAATCCTCGCAGTCCTGGATGGTGGTCAGCGCCGATTCCAGCACGACATCGGCAATGCCGGCCGGATCGGTGCGGCCGATCTGGTTGTTGCGGTCGATGACGATTTCAATGTGCAGGCCGTTCTTGGTGAGCAGGACGGCTTCGGGGTCGGCGGCATCGCCGCGATAGCCGGCAAACTGTCTGAGGTCGGCAAGCGTGGTGGCGCCGGCACCCTCGCCGAGCCGCAACATGCCATTGGCGACCGAAAGCCCGTTGACGCCGGCCCATTTGCCTGTGGTGAGCGGCACCGCCTCGTCGAAGAAGCTTTTCACCCAGGCGACGACCTTGGCACCGCGCGCCGGATTGAATTTGTTGCCTCGCTCGGCGCCGGCCGTCTCCGGGATAGCGTCGGTGCCGTAGAGCGCATCGTACAGCGAGCCCCAGCGCGCATTGGCGGCGTTCAGCGCATAACGCGCGTTCATCACCGGCACCACCAGCTGCGGCCCGGCAACCGAAGCGATTTCCGGGTCGACATTTTCGGTGGTCACGCTGAACGCCGGCCCCTCGGGCAGGAGATAGCCGATCTCGCGGAGGAACGTCTTGTAGGCCTCCATGTCGACGGGCGCGCCATTGTCGCGATACCAGCGGTCGAGCTTGTCCTGCATGGCATCGCGCTTTTCGAGCAGTGCCCGGCTTTTTGGCGAGAGATCATGGACGATCGCCGAAAAACCGCTCCAGAATGCCTCCGCTTCAATGCCGGTGCCCGGCAGCGCCTCGTTCACGACGAAATCATGAAGCTCGCGGGCAATCCGCAATCCGGCGATCTCGACGCGATCGGTCATCAGGGCTTCTCCAGACGAAAGGCTAGGCCGGGCCTTTGGCATGTCACGGTGGCAGGGTCAATTCAGCTCAGGGTGAAGGTAGGGCGTTTTCGCTGCCGATCTCCCCCTTGAGGGCCCCTTGTGGGGGAGATGGCCGGCAGGCCAGAGGGGGTCGCCTCGCGTGGAAGTGCAACCTCTTCTTTGCACCAAATCGCGTCGCGCTTCATGCGAGGCGACCCCCTCGGTCGCCTTCGGCGACATCTCCCCCTCAAGGGGGGAGATTACGCGCTCACACCGCAATCCTTGGCCGTCCCGACGCCACCGCCACGACATGCGCCTCGATGAACATGCGCTGCCCCTCTACTGTGGAGACGCGGAACTCGCTGGCGATTTCGATCTCGGCGCTGTCGGTGCCGGCGTCCTTCGCCCGTCCAGCGGCAATCGCCCGCACATCTTTCTCCGCTGCGGCGATCGCCGCTGCTTCGTCGTTGAAATCGCGCACGCTTTCACCTGAGGCAACGCGGAAAAGCCCTTCCTTGGGCTGGCTGACCCGCGCCTCCGCCGACACCCGGACCTGGCCGACGACGGCGCCGAGCGCGTTGGCGACGTCGGTATCCTGCGGCACCACGCATCGATTGCCGACCAGCTCGGCCAGGCCGGCATAATGCAGCGGTGCCGAGGCGCCGAGGCCGATCACCGGACGGTCGAGCGCGACGCTCAAGCGGGCGATGCCGGGATGCGCGTCGACGGCGCGCTGGACCAGGGCATGGGCGACGGTCGCAGCGCCATCCAGCCCGTCCTCGGCAAAGGCGGTTTCGAGGATGACTTCGGCCGACAGGCGGGTCAGCGCGGTCAGCACCCGTTCCGAGATCGCCTCCGGCGAGGCGGCGATGAACTGGCCGCGGCCGTCGCGCCTGCGCGCGAACAGCTCGGCTCCCAGACGCGCCGCGGTCGCATCCCAATTGGCCTGCCTGCCCAGCACATGCGCGGCGTCCGACGGCGTGAAGCCGGCGACATGCACCAGCCCGCGCGATACCAGCCGGTTCAAGGTGGCGTTCTGGGCGTTCGAGGTCAGCAATCTGTCGAGAGCCTGCGGCACAGCACCGATCAGCTCGTAAAGCTTGGCTTCGGCGCCGGTCAGTCCGGCCGCCAGCCGCTCCGGCACGCCGGTGCGCACCGCCAGCCGGCCATCCATGCGGCCGGGGTTGGGCGCGCGCAGCTGGCGTTCGAGCTCTGATGTGACGGCCTCGCCATGCATCAAGCCGGCCAGTGCCAGCGGCACCAGGCGGCGCGGGCCGAGCAGGATCTTCGGGCTGAGCGCGCCGTCCTCCAGCGCCACTTCGGAATCGCCGCCGAGGCCAAAAGTGCGCATGGCGACGGCCTCGACCATGGTGCGGAACCCGCCGACGGTGGCGCCTTCCGGATCGAGCCGCGGCCGGCCCTTGTCCAACACGGCGACATCTGTGGTGGTGCCGCCGATATCCGAGACCACGGCATCGTCGAGGCCGGTCATGTGGCGGGCACCGACGAGGCTGGCGGCCGGGCCGGACAGGATGGTCTCGATCGGCCGCTGGCGGGCAAAGGCAGCCGAGACCAGAGCGCCGTCGCCGCGCACCACCATCAGCGGGGCGGCAATGTTGCGCGCGGCCAAAAAGCCTTCCGTTGCCGCGACCAGCCGGTCGATCATCGAGATCAGCCTGGCGTTGAGCAATGTCGTCAGCGCCCGGCGCGGGCCGCCGAGCTTGGCCGACAGTTCGTGGCTGGCGGTGACCGGCAGGCCGGTCCTGTCGCGGATCAGGTTCCGCGCGCTTAGCTCATGCGCCGGGTTGCGGGTGGCGAAATAGGCGCAGACGGCAAAGCCGGACACCGACTTTTCCAGTTCCGGCAAAGCTGACTCCAGCCCGGAAAGATCGAGCTTTGCCGCATTGCCATGGACATCGTGGCCGCCGGGGCAGAACACCACGGGATCGGTGCCGAGCGCGGCCTTCAGCCCGTCGCGGGCAAGGTCGCCCTCGGCAAAGCCGATCATCACCAGCGCCACGCGGCCGCCCTGGCCCTCGACCAGCGCATTGGTGGCTAGCGTCGTCGACATCGACACCAGTTTGATCGCTGCCGGGTCGGTGCCGGCCATTTCGAGCACCGCATCGACCGCGCCGGAGATGCCGACCGCCAGATCGTGCCGTGTCGTCAGCGCCTTGGCCTTTGCCAGCACTTTGCCGTTAGGGCCGCCGGCCTCCGACCACAGCACGGCGTCGGTATAGGTGCCGCCGGTGTCGATGCCGAGGAACAGGGGTGAGGGTTTGGGCTTGGCGGTCATATTTGGGTCCGGAGAATTCGTCTCCGCCCCTTAGCCGATATGCGCCGGGCGATAAAGGCACGAGCGCTGGGCCAACAGGCGATGATCGTGGTGACGGCCAATCTCCCCCCTCGTGGGGGAGATGGCCGGCAGGCCAGAGGGGGGCGCTGTCCCGCCGGCCTTTGCCATGGTTACAGCCGCTCCGGCCGTTCATTCAGACGCACGCCCCAGGCCAGCCGCAATCACAATATGCTGGCAGACATTGTCGATGTCGCGGATGATGTCGTCGTTCCAGAAGCGCAGAACGGTCCAGCCATCCTGTTCCAGGCGCACTGTCCTTGCTTCGTCTCTGGCAACAGCATCGGCTTCGGTATGCTGGGAGCCGTCGACCTCGACGATCAGTTTCTTGTCCGGGCAAGCGAAGTCGACGATGTAACCTGCGATTGGGAATTGACGCCGGAAGCCGAGTCCCATCAGCCGGTGCGCACGAAGCTCGTTCCAGAGCTTCAATTCAGCTGATGTCATGACCTTGCGCATCGATCGCGCATTTGCGCGGTGTTTTGGAGGCAATGGCGTATGAGGCATTGTACTGCTGATATTGGCGCTCTACGGCGCCCCCCTCTGTCCTGCCGGACATCTCCCCCACGAGGGGGGAGATTGGCAACTTTGCCGCCTACCCGACAAACCCCACCTTCTTGTGCGAGCCATCGCAGAACGGCTTGTTGGCGGAGTGGCCGCAGCGGCAGAGGAAGGTGCGTTGCGTGCGGTCGACCGTGTGGCCGGTGCCGGTGACGATTTCGACATTGCCTTCGAGCTTGAGCGGGCCGTTGGTCGTCGGTGTGACGGTCAGCGGGCCATTCCGCACCTCCAGCGCCGGCGCGTCCTTCAGCGCCGGCTCGCCGGTGGCGGTGAAGCCCGATTTGGTGTGGCTGCCGTCGCAGAACGGCTTGTTTTCCGAGGCGCCGCAGCGGCAGAGCGTGGCGCGGTAAAACGTTTCGCCGCCCAACACGATCTCGGCATGGACGGCAAGCGGACCGTTTTCCCTTATGCGCACAATGTTGACCACCGGCGGCTGTTCCTGCGGCCCGCCATCCTTGCGGACATAGGTGATGGCGCCGGACGGGCAGGCTTCGGCGAGCGCCACGATCTTCTCGACGCTGGCCGCATCCGGATGGATCCACTGACCGGGCGCGTTGGGCACGAAAACATGCGGATCGCCAAGCACGCAGTTGCGCGAATGGATGCAGCGTTTTCCCGAAAAGCCGATGTCGATCTTCTCGCCTTCGACCACTGCCATGGGTGGGTCTCCTGTCGGACTACGCTATGGCGACAGTCAGGACGACGTCAAGGCAGCATTCTCCCCCTCGTGAGGGCCGACCTCGGGCGCGGCGGTAAGGGAATTCCCATTTTTTGTTCGCAGCACCACATTTTGTTCTTGCTTTGTGCCGGCGGCTATGCTACTAATTTGCGTATGGTGCCAATTGGCTCCAACGACCCGCCCGCCGAGGCGGGTTTTTTGTTTCAGCTTTGAAATTCCGTTGCCGGCCTGCACTCGCGGGACGGCCCTCTCCCCCCTCGAGGGCAGGGCAATCGCATTTGGATTCTTACGAAGATGGACCCCCACCCTAACCCTCCCCACAAGGGGGAGGGAATGCTGCCGCGCGCCCTTACTTCCCCTTTTGGCGCCGAAAGGCAGGCAATTTGCCGAGGTCAGCGCCAACGGAAGTCTCCCTCCCCCTTGTGGGGAGGGGTTAGGGGTGGGGGTACGTCGTAGAGCGAAAGCCTCGGCTTGCTATCTGCGATGGCCCTGCCCTCGAGGGGGAGATGGCCGCGCAGCGGCCAGAGGGGGTCGGCACGACCGGACTCGGCCTACTGCTGCAGAACAGGTTGGCGCTCTATGCGCGGCGACCCCCTCTGTCGCCTTTGGCGACATCTCCCCCTCAAGGGGGGAGATCTGCCACGTCACGGAACCAGATCGATTTCCTCGGTCTCGCCGCCACTGCAGGTGTAGCAGCAATCGTCGCACTTTTCCGTATTGCCGGGGCCGACGCCCCAATAGGTGTTCTCGTCGCCGTCGACCCAGGCGCCGTAGCAGATCGATTCGCCGTCACTGCAGGACAGCGGGATCGACTTGGTCTCGCCATCGTTGAGATAGTAATCCTGATTGTTGCCCGGCCAGACATGATCGCGGTCCTGGCTGTAGAGCTCGACGCGCATGGCGTTCGGATGGCTGTTCTTGATCTCGAAGGTGACATCGCCGGCATGCGCGACGGGCCCAAACAGCGTGACAATGAACAGCGACGCGGCGACGCGGCGCCCGAAAGCGTAGGACGACATGATGATTTCCCCCCGGAATGAAGCGGCCTGCCCGGCCGCGAGCGAGAACATGGCATGGCGGCGGGATGGGTGGAAGGGGTGATTGCGGTGTTTGTATCTCGGCGCGGCTGGCGCATGAGTGACAAAACCGGACGACTATGTGTCCAACTAAATAACCGGGAAAGGGAACTGATCACCCAAGCTTATATGGCTTGCAAACAAACATTCCGACTTGCAATCATGCAATTGATTTTGGTCCACAGTCTCGGTGGCAAAGTGGAAAATCCGCCCCCCGGGATTTGAGATGCCAGATGGCTTTGCCAAGAGGCTAAGCATTTGCAGGATCATCAGACCTGATGCGTTCATGGCGAAAGGAAACACGTTCTCGTTTCGATGGATGAAATGGTCCCTCGGCAAATCTTTAATGTAGGTCGGATCGTCCAAAAATCCTTCCCGTTCCAGCGCCACATCGGCCGGCTTGTACTGTCCCAAACACTCAAGGCATGGCCTGCCCGGCATCGCGATGTGAGCACGCCAGTCTGCGCCACGCATCCTCCCGTTTGGGGTGACACTTAGAAGAACACCACCGTCAACTACTGGGACGAGATGTGCGTTTGCCATCATATTCAAAACTTGCCGCGGCCACGGCCGATCAACGCAACTGAACAATATGTCGCAATCAAGCGCAGCTTTCAGACCTTCGCCCGTCGCAATCGATAGCGGGAACGGACGGATTTCGACCGAAGCAGACGTTGCGTGCCTCTTAAGGACGTCAGATGCGACATCAACTTTGAGACGCCCGACATCTTCCACGGTTGCATGCAACAGTCGATCCAGATTGTGTCCCTTGACGCTGTCAAAATCGATAAGAGTCACGATCTCAGCGCCCATGCGAACTAAAGCCTCGGCTATGAAAGCACCAACACTTCCAGCGCCTATCAGCCCGTAATGCAATCGAGCCAACGTGTTCTGGGTTTCAACACCCCATGCCGAGTAGGTGCGCCTTAAGACGTCTCGGTATTCTGGCTTCGGAACCAGTTCGTCCATAAATGTGACGGTGAATTCTTCGCCAATCGACCGAACAGTACCGCACCACTCGCGTCGGAATTCTCCTCGGCCAACACGCGGCCAAAAACGTGCGCTCAGCGCTCCGTCTGCTCCCATTGTCAGACCGACTAATGGCAGTCCGGTTGCACCGAAAACACGCGGCGCCAATCGCTCCTCGGCCACAACATCAGGACCGCTCATCGGTTGCCAGCCCGGAGTGAAAT
Organism: Mesorhizobium sp. M0954; assembly: GCF_040319155.1. NCBI lineage: Bacteria > Pseudomonadati > Pseudomonadota > Alphaproteobacteria > Hyphomicrobiales > Phyllobacteriaceae > Mesorhizobium > Mesorhizobium sp. M0954. The sequence goes on from NZ_JAMYNR010000014.1 coordinate 96,946, forward strand.
GATTGTGAAGAAAGGCAATGCCGGCTGCCTCCTTCAACGCTTCCCTTACTACGCGGTCAAAATACTTTGGGAGAAAACTCACGCCACCATGGAGTTCGCGTTCATCATTTTGTGGCAAGATAATTTTCGTCAATAACGCAGTTTGGCGACTGCGCCCTGTGCTGGGGCGCCAAAGTGCGAAGCAGAGTTCCTCCTGTCTGCGTCCTTGGGCTACATACTGAAGAAGATGCTCGCGAAGTTGTCGCCCTAACGCGCAGGTAAGCGCGACGCTGTATCCGACTCGGCTCATTGTGTTGACCACAGACCGTTGATGAATGCCATGTAACGTCCCGCAGTCCGACTGCCATTCTGCCAAGTCTGAAACGGGCGACTCCAATACTGCCAGCCGGTACCGAAATGTTTGCTATGCTCGGAGCTATTGTGGATACCGCCTGTCGGATGCTCACCGCCTGCCTGGTTCGGATGCAAGATATAGTTGATATGCGGTCCGGTGGCCGGCGTAAGCGGAAAATCCGGAGGAACGACAAGCCCCATCGTGATTGTCAATCCGGCGTGGCTGCCGGCCCTCACCGCGTAGGGAAAGGTGATGTGTTCGTCTCCAAGTTCGGTCACCTCGAACCCAGCGGTCCGCAATTGCGCCGCAAAGAGCTTAGCGCCTGTAAGCATCGCATCAGCGGACTGGCCATCAGATACCGGTGTGGCGCCGGTGTAGGAACTGACGAACTTTGAACCTGGGTGAAGGTGGACTTCTTCGCCGCCTTTGCCTTCATACGATTCCGTATGATGCCCCTTTATTTCAGTGAGGTAGTACTCATCGGGAGCGAGGCCGGCTAACGCCAAAATCTGATTGGCGGTCAGTTCCTTTTCCGGCACCTCATAGGCGTCGCCGTCGATCTGAATTTCAAATGACTTTTGCAATTCCCTCTCCGTTTTGTGAGGAATGTTGACGGGCTCGTCGAGAGGACGAATACCAAGACCATATTTGCTATCCAGCTTGTCGTCAAGATTGTTGACGTCATATTTTGTTGTTAAAACCGTCGGCCTGTGGCGTTGACGAATTGGTCGAGGGCGACTATACTAAGCGCCTCAGCGCGCGAGGTTTTGTTATGTTTGAAACGATCTATGAAGAAATCGGCGCAACGATACGAGAACTGCGTGAGTCTAAGCTTAAAATAAGCCAAGAGGAAATGGCGAAAAGGGCCGGCATCTCTCGTCCTTCAGTTGCAAATATTGAAAGAGGAGGCCAGCAACTAACAGTAGGGCAGCTTCTGCTATTTTCGAACGTCTTGGGAGTCCCTGCGGTAACTCTCCTTCCGAATGAGTACGGATCAAACGACGTGGGCTCTCTGGTGGATGCACTTCCTGGGGACGTTGATCCGAAACTTCGAGCTTGGGTCGGCACTTTGCAGGGTTAGCAGGTGATGAGTAACCCAAAGGTTTGGCTAGATTCCAAGCGACTCTTCGAGGTTCGGGCACTCGCGCTACGACAGCTCCGGGCTGTCGATTACGCTGGTGGCGCTGTAGATATTGAGCGCGTAGCTAGTAATCTTGGCGCGGTGATAAGATACGCCCCTTACGAAGGCGAGTTGGCCGGCATGCTGATCAGAAGTAAGGGTCAAGCAATAATAGCGATCAACTCTGCTCATCATAAAAACCGCCAAAGATTTACAATTGCCCACGAATGTGGCCATATAGTATTTCACTCGAAGGATTTATTCGTTGACAAGACTTTCTCTGTACTCAGACGAGATGAAGTATCGTCAACTGCGGAAGACGTAATGGAGGTTGAGGCCAACCAGTTTGCAGCAGAAATCCTGATGCCTCTTCCATACCTGAAGAGAGATCTTATAAAATACAATATAGACTTGGAAGATGACTCGGCGATAGCAAAAATGGCGAAAAATTACTCGGTAAGCGTTCAAGCAATGACCTACCGAGTGGCCAATCTGTTTTTAGTGAGAACGGCTACCTAAGTTTTGACTAGCCGTTCGCAAATGCCGACTAGACAAAAGCCAACAAACACTCTGGCTAGATCGATCTCGCTGCTTCCAGCTATGCCGCCCCTTCGCTATGGGATCCAGGCATTTGTCGTTCAAAAAGCCAACCGTCGGCTTTTCGTGGCCCTCGCTCCTCACCCGTTCGGAACCAAGTTTGGTTCCAGCCCCCCTCAATCGCCCATCTTCAGCGCCTGGATAAACGCTTCCTGCGGGATGTCCACCTTGCCGAACTGGCGCATCCGCTTCTTGCCCTCTTTCTGCTTGTCGAGCAGCTTGCGTTTGCGTGAGACGTCGCCGCCGTAGCATTTGGCGGTGACGTCCTTGCGCAGCGCCGAGATGGTCTCGCGGGCGATGACCTTGCCGCCGATCGCCGCCTGGATCGGGATCTTGAACAGATGATGCGGGATCAGCTCCTTCAGCTTCTCGCACATCTGGCGGCCGCGCTTTTCCGCCGCCGTCCGGTGGACCAGCATCGACAGCGCATCGACCGGCTCTTCGTTGACCAGGATCGACATCTTGACCAGGTCGCCTTCCTTGTAGTCGGTCAAATGATAGTCGAAGGAGGCGTAGCCCTTGGAGATCGACTTCAGCCGGTCATAGAAGTCGAAGACCACCTCGTTGAGCGGCAGATCGTAGATCAGCATGGCGCGTTTGCCGACATAGGAGAGATCGGCCTGGATGCCGCGCCGGTCCTGGCAGAGCTTCAGGATACCGCCGAGATAGTCGTCGGGGGTGAGGATGGTGGCGCGGATCCATGGCTCCTCGATGGCCGCAATCTTGACCACGTCGGGCATGTCGGCCGGGTTGTGCAGTTCCTTGACAGAGCCGTCGTTCAACAGCAGGCGGTAGACGACGCTAGGTGCGGTGGCGATGAGGTCGAGATTGAACTCGCGCTCCAGCCGCTCCTGGATGATTTCGAGATGCAGCAGGCCGAGGAAGCCGCAGCGGTAGCCGAAGCCGAGCGCGGCGCTGGTTTCCATTTCAAACGAAAAGGACGCGTCATTGAGGCGCAGCTTGCCGACCGCGGCGCGCAGATCCTCGAAATCGGCGGCGTCGACCGGGAACAGGCCGCAGAACACCACCGGCTGTGCCGGCTTGAAGCCGGGCAGGGCACTTGCAGTCGGCCGCTTGTCCTCGGTGATGGTGTCGCCGACGCGGGTGTCGGCAACCTCCTTGATCGAGCCGGTGAAGAAGCCGAACTCGCCGGGGCCGAGCTCGTCGACATTGATGCGGGCCGGCGTAAAGACGCCGGTGCGCTCGACCAGGTATCTGGCGCCGGTGCCCATCATGCGGATGGTCTGGCCCTTCTTCAGCACGCCGTCGATGATGCGGACCAGCACGATGACGCCGAGATAGGCATCGTACCAGGAGTCGACCAGCATCGCCTTCAGCGGGGCCGCGATGTCGCCCTCGCGCGGCGGCGGCAGATCGTTGACGATCGCTTCCAGCACGTCGGGAATGCCGAGCCCGGTCTTGGCCGAGATCAGTACGGCGTTGGAGGCGTCGATGCCGATCACCTCCTCGACCTGTTCGCGGATGCGCTCGGGCTCGGCGGCGGGCAGGTCGACCTTGTTCAGCACCACGACGATTTCGTGGTTGTTGTCGATCGCCTGGTAGACATTGGCCAGCGTCTGCGCCTCGACGCCTTGCGAGGCGTCGACGACCAGCAGCGAACCTTCGCAGGCGGCGAGCGAGCGCGACACTTCATAGGCGAAGTCGACATGGCCGGGCGTGTCGATCAGGTTGAGGACATAGTCCTGTCCATTGTTGGCGCGGTATTTCAGCCGCACCGTCTGCGCCTTGATGGTGATGCCGCGCTCGCGCTCGATGTCCATCGAGTCCAGCACCTGCTCCTTCATGTCGCGCAGCTCCAGCCCGCCGGTCGACTGGATCAGCCGGTCGGCAAGCGTGGATTTGCCATGGTCGATATGGGCAACGATGGAGAAGTTGCGGATGTTCTTGATCGGCGTGGTCATGCGGCGCGCTTTAGCAGGGGCACGGTACATCGGCAAGCGGCGGGACGCGGGTGCGGCGGCGGGGCGGCAAAGTCGTTAAACTTTGATCCATGAGATTAGAGCATAGTTTGCGCCCGGCGTGGTAGCCCACCGGTCTATCGCCGTTTCGGGGGGATCGGAATGCCGCCGTCAGCACGCAAATTTCTCAGATCGGTGAGCGGCTCGTTCGCGCCATTGCTCGCCATCTTGCTTATCCCGATGGTTGCCGCATTGGGTTTTTCCATCGACTATACCTCCGCGGTTTCAACCAGGGCATCGATGCAGAACGCCCTCGATGCAGCGTCGCTGTCGATCACGACGCTTGCGACGACCACGACGTTGGCGGACCGCCAGGTAAGCCTGCAGGACTCATATCTGGCCAATGGCGGGCAAGGCACGGCCAAGCTCGACAGCTTCGTCGTCGCCACCGACGGCGCCGCCAGCATCAAGGCTTCGGCCGGCTTTGCCATGCCGACGAATTTCATGCAGATCGCGAGGATCAACACGGTGCAGGTCGGCGTTGCGTCGGCAGTGACAAAGCGGCCGGCATTGGTGGAGGCCACGTTCAAGGTCGACAAGATCTCTGGCTGGTGGGACAAGACGGTGACGCTCTACGGCACCAAATTCGGGGACACGGTGGCCAACAAGCTGATGAGGATCTCCTACGCGTACAACAGGTTTGGCGATCCCAAAGGCTACGGGACGTCCTCTGTTTACACGATCAACGGAACGACGGAGACGCTGGTCCAGAAACAAGTATGCACGACCGTCACGGTGACCAGCTTCTATGGCTTGCCCACCGGCACAATCACTCAGATCAGCGGCACCAGGAAATACGCAACCACCTGCGTCAACACGATGTATCCCGCGACCGGCGCCGGTGCGGTGATCGATGTGAAGGACATGGATAACCTGTCTCTGGAGATGAAGATTCCGAATCCCAATCCTGGTCTTGGCGGCGGCTATCTGGCGTCGGGCACGAAAGACACCCTGCGATCGGACGATCCGGCCACGTCCGACCGATTGTTCATCGACAAGGTCAAGACGCTGGCCAATACGACTGTCGACATCTTTGAGGCCGTGCCGTGCGGCATCACCAGCAGTCAAGCGTGGGAAGATGGCGGATCACTTACCAACAACACCATAGATGATGCCGATTTTTCCTATTTTGTGACCGGCAAGTGCGCGTTCAACAAGCGGCCTTCGGAAACCGTGCTCACACAATAGGGGCGACTTGAGTGCCTACCTCCCCCTTGTGGGTCCTCAAGGGGGGAGATCGGACATCGCCTCGGCCCTCGCTAATGCTCTAGGAACTCGGACTTCTCCTCAATCACGAAGCGGTGATGCTGTAACGAAGCGTGCGTCGGCGGCGAAGTGTGGACATGAAACGATGTCTGCGCAGGAGAAATGCGATGCCCGGATCGACAGCGAAACGACGCACAGCCCTGATGGGGCTCGCCGCGGCACTGTTTTCCGCGACTGTGCTGTCGGCAACCAGCGCGGCCGCCGGACAGACGCTGACGGTCGTAGAGCTGTTCACCAGCCAGGGCTGCTCGTCCTGCCCGCCGGCCAACGCCAATCTGATCAAGGTCAAGGACCGGCCCGGCGTGCTGGCGCTGTCCTTCAACGTCACCTACTGGGACTATCTCGGCTGGAAGGACACATTCGGCAAAGAAGAATTCACGCAGCGCCAGGTCCGCTATGAACCGTCGCTCGGCCGTTCCGGCCCGTTCACGCCGCAAGTGGTGGTCAACGGCAGGGCCGATGCCGTCGGCGCCAGGCCGGGCGAGATCGAGCAGCTGATTTCGAGTGGCGGCCACGCTGACGGACCTTCGCTGTCGCTCGCCGGCGGGAAGGTCAGCATCGGCGCCGGTCCGGTGCCCGGCGGCAAGGCCGACGTCTGGCTGGTGCGTTACGGCAAGGGCATCGTCGAGGTGCCGGTGGCGCGCGGCGAAAACACCGGCCGCACGCTGCCGCACGCCAATGTCGTGCATTCGCTGACCAGGCTGGGCAGTTGGACCGGCGACGCCACCGCACTGCCGCTGCCGGCGACGACGGGCGGCCTCAGCACAGCGGTGCTGGTGCAGGTGCCGGGCGGCGGGCCGATCCTTGCTGCCGCTACGAACTAGAAACCCTGCCGAAATTTTCACAACGCGCAGCGGCGCCGCCGCATGCGATCAACCCTGCCAGAACCCTAGGAGATCATCATGACCAATCGTTTGACCAATCGCCCGACCCTGGCGGCACTCGCCTTCGCACTTTGCTCGACGGCGCTGTTCGCAGGAGGCGCGGCGCGGGCCGAAGATGCGATGAAGCCGGCGATGGCGACAAACGCCATGAAGCCGGCAACGGGCGCCATGAAGCCGGCAACGGATGCCATGAAGCCGGCCGGCGCCATGGCGGCTGACGCGATGGCCACGACTGCGATGAAGGCGGGCGATCCGATGAAGGCCGACTGCATGAACAGGGCCGCCGCCGAGACGGACGCCATGAAGAAGACAGAGGCGACCAAGGCCTGCGATGCCATGGCCTCGGCCAAATAGGCGATGCGCACAGCAATGTGAGAGCCCGGCGGACCTATCCGTCGTATAATCCAAACCAGCATCATGGGAGATCAGACATGACCGGAGTCGTGAAACGATCGTCGATTTTCGCAAAAGCAGCACTTGCCGCGCTCATCCTCACGGCCGCCGCGGCCGTATTCTGGCAGACGCCGGCAGTCTCGGCCGAAGACGCGGTGGTGATCCCGCCGCCGGCAATGGACGAGAAGGCCACCGCCGGCACCGAAAAGGCGGTCTTCGCCGGCGGCTGCTTCTGGGGTGTGCAAGGCGTGTTCCAGCACATCAAGGGCGTCACCAGCGCCGTTTCCGGCTATGCCGGCGGCGACCAGGACACGGCCGTCTATGAAATGGTCGGCACCAGCCGGACGGGCCATGCCGAATCCGTCGAGATCACCTACGAGCCGTCCAAGGTGACCTACGGCCAGCTGCTGCAGGTGTATTTCTCGGTGGCGCACAACCCGACGCAACTGAACTACCAGGGCCCGGACACGGGCACCCAGTACCGTTCGACGATCTTTGCCGAAAACGACGCACAGAAAAAGATCGCCGAAAGCTACATCGCCCAGCTCGACAAGGCCAAGGTGTTTCCCAAGCCGATCGTGACGACGCTGGAGACCGGCAAGACCTTCTATCCGGCCGAGGACTATCACCAGGACTTTCTGACGCTCAACCCGACCTATCCCTATATCGTCTACAACGATTTGCCCAAGGTCGAGAACCTGAAGCGGCTGTTCCCCAACCTCTACCGCGAAAAGCCGGTGCTGGTGCTGGCCGCTAACAAGAGCTGAGCTTTTGCAGGGCCTGCTGATCTCCCCCCTTGAGGGGGAGATGGCCGGCAGGCCAGAGGGGGTCGGTTCGGTTGGCGCGACGCGGTCCGGCATATCGAGGAAGACGAAGTTGGCACTCCACGCGCGGCGACCCCCTCTGTCGCTTTCAGCGACATCTCCCCCTCAAGGGGGGAGATCAGCAGTTTCCGCGCTTCGCACTACTCCCCCTTTTTCCAGGGCAGGCTCCAGCGCACCTTCTCCAGCGTCGCCTTTGCCTCGGCCGAGTCCGGATCGGGCTCTGTCTCGCGATAATGCGCCGAGCCCTCAGGCGGGTAGGCAAGTGTGTTGTTGAGGGCGAATTTGTCGATCTGGCTGAAGTCGGGGAAAGGCAGGTTTTCCGTCTCGCGCCAATCGCTGACCCTTTTCTCCGCGGCGATGCGTTTTTCGTCGTCGACCGGAAGGTCGGTGGCTCTGTATTCCAGTGACGAAGGGAAGGCGAACTGCGCGCCGGCATCATCCATGATGTTGATCATGGACAGCAGGATGTCCTCGCGGATGGCTTGGAACTCGGCCACGTCGGCGGTTTTGACGTAGGTGAACACGTCGATGTCGAGCGAATAGGCGCCGAAGCCGGCAAAGCGCACGCGGCACGGCTCATCGATGACGCGCGGATGGGCAATCAGCAGCTTGCGCAGCTCGGCCAGGACGTAACGTAGCTGATCGGGCGTCGTTTCGTAGCGCAGCTGCAGCGTCGTCGCGAACCGGGTGCGATCGCGATGCGCGTAGTTCTCGATCTGCATGCCGGCGAAATCCGAGTTTGGCACCGAGATGATCGTGCGGTCGAGCGACCGGATGCGGGTGGAGCGCATGCCGATATGCTCGATCGTGCCGGACTGGTCGCCGAACTTGCAGAAGTCGCCGACGCTGACCGGCCGATCGGCATAGAGCGTCAGGCCGGAGAGGAAGTTCTGCAGCGTCGGCTGCGCCGCCAGCGCCACCGCCAGACCGCCGATGCCGAGACCGGCAATGACGCCTTCGTAGGGGATGGCGAGCACTTCGGCCAGCAGCAGGAAGGCGACGACCAGCACGGCGACGCGCGCCACGCCGGTGGACAGCGAAATCAGCGTGTCGTGATAGCCGGGCACCTGCCACAGTCCACGGTAATGGTCGGCGACCTTGCCGATCAGGTGCCAGACCACCGGCACGGCGCCAATCACGACCAGGCTCCAGGCGATTGCCTTGACCGGGGCGGCGACCACTTGCGGCAGGCCGAGCGGGCGCAGCGTCAACAGCAGGAAGAAGCCAAGCACGATCGAGCGCACCGCCCATTCGACAATGCGGAAGAAGGCCGGGCTGTCCGTCCTTCGCACAAACAAGGAAATCAGCGCATTGGCGATGAAGCCGAAGACGATGCCGGCCAGTGCGGCAAGGCCGAGCATCGACCATTGCCAGCGCTCCATCGGGCCGGCGCGGGTAAGCAGGCCGGGGCTGATCTCGCGGGCGAGGCCACGGGCGATGAAGAACGGGTCGGTGCTGGCGAAGGCGGCGAATTCCGGCGCCACCGGCACGTCTTCGACATCGGCGTAGAGCGCGCGGATGTGGGCGAGCGTCTCGGGCGTGAACTGCCAGATCTTGCCCTTCTCAGTCTCGACCGGGCCGATGACGATGTTGCCGGCGGGATGCTCGAAATAGACGAAGGGGGTGTTGCTCTTCGGATCGTCGGGGATCTCCTGCCAATAGACGTAGCCGATGCGGTCGATGACCTTTTTGAGATAGCGCTCGAGCAGGAACGCCTCGTCGCCACGCACCGCCTGACTGTAGTTGCGCAGGTCGAGTGCCGCCTGGGCCGGGTCGCCGGCTTCGGTGAGGCCGCTCAACAGAACCTTGAACGTGTCGCGCGGCGAGGCGAGCCTGCTCGGATCGTCGACCATGTCGACGGCTTCGCCACGCGCTTCCTGGAATTCGGCGAGCTTTGCCTGGAGCTGGCCAAGTGGCGGCCCGACGATGAACCAGTCGCCATTCTTGCGGAGAAAAGTGACGGCGAAGGAGACCCTGGCGCCGTATTGCGGCAGCGTCGCCGTCACCTCGTCGCCGGAAATCGCATCATGCGGCAGGCTCCACAGACGGAACGTCGCGTTGTCGATGACGGTGAACAGAAGCTTGGTGTAATCGGGCATGTTGAGGCCGCCGCGGTCGGCCTCGGTGACGTCGACGAGACCCGCTGCCAGACCGGCAAGACCCATGCCGCCGCCGGTGGCGCGCGGCACATTGTCGGCGCCGCTCTCGTTCATCGTCTGCAGGAACGAGCGCATGGTGCTCATCGGGCTCGACTGGTCGACACGGACGTCCTCGACGGCGCTGACGCGCACACCTGTCCACCATTCGGCGGTGGCGGCATCGAAGCGGCCCATGAAGCTGCCGCCGTCAGGCGATTGGACGAAGGTGAAGGCGCCCTGGCGGTCGCCTTCGAACCAGTGGCCGACAAGCTTGTCGCCTTCGGCCTTGGCCTCGATACGGCCGTTATAAAGCGGGTACACGCCCTTTACGTCAGTGCCGGTCTGCTCGAACTTGATCTGGGCGCCGCCGCCGCGCCACTTCGTGTCCCACACGCCCGTCCAGTTGGCCGCGTCCTGGGCATGCGCCTGCGGCATGGCCGGCAGCAGGCCGGCAAGCGCGAGTGCGCCGATCAGCGCGACCGTCCGGATCAGCAAAAGCAGCAGCCGATCCTGTCCTGCCGCAAAAAAGGGGTTCATTCTGTTGCCCTTCTTCTTGCCGGCGATTCTGCTGGTCCGGCCAGAGAAGGTTATTCCGCTTGAAGATGAATATTCTGTTTCAGGCTGCGACTGCTATGCCGGTCAGTCATAGGTCAGATCCGTCGCCTTGCCGGCGAACACCCGGTAGGCAAAGAACGAATAGAAGATGATGATCGGCAGCACGACGACCGTCCCGACCAGGATGACGGCCAGGCTTTCGGGTGCCGAAGCAGCCTGCCAGATGGTCAGCCGGTCGGGCACCACGAAGGGGTAGAACGACCAGGCGAGGCCGGCAAAGCCGAGCGTGAAGATCGCGGCCAATGTCAGGAACGGGAGCAGCGCGTGGCGGTCGCCGGGTTTCGGCAGATGGAAGGTCTGGCGCCACAACCACAGGAACAGCACTGCCGACAGGGTCGGCAACGGCGACAAATAGAGCATGGCCGGCCAGACGAACCATTTGTCGAAGATGCGCGCGCTGGCAAAAGGCGTGGCCAGCGATACCGCGACCATGCCGAGCGCGGTCAGCACCAGCGCCGTGCGCAGCCACAGCACCGCCTTCTTCTGCAGATCGCCTTCGGTCTTATAGATGACCCAGGCCGCGCCCATCGCCGCGTAGGCCGCGGCAAGGCAGAGCGCCACCAGCGCGCCGAAAGCGACGCCGCCAGGGCCGACGTCGAGGCCGAGCACATAGACGCCGAGCATATAACCTTGCGCCAGCGACGCGATGACCGAGCCGAGGAAAAAGATGCGGTTCCAGCGGTGCTTCCTGCCGGCCGGCACCTTGGCGCGGAAATCAAATGCGACGCCGCGCAGGATCAAACCCACCAGCAGCACGAAGACCGGAATGTAGAGCGCCGTCAGAATGGTGCCGTGCGCCAATGGGAAGGCGACCAGCAGCAGGCCGACCGCCAGCACCAGCCAGGTCTCGTTGGCGTCCCAGAACGGGCCGATGGCGGCGATCATCGTATCCTGCTCGGTGTCTTCGGCTGCGGCGAACAGGATGCCGATGCCGAGATCGAAGCCGTCGAGGATGACGTAGATCAGGATAGCGAGGCCCATCAGCCCGGCGAAGATCAGAGGCAGCAGGGTCGGCCAGTCGACGCTCATGATGTTTCTCCTGGTTGCGCAACCGGCTGCGACAGCGGCCTGTTCATGACGCCCGGTAGCGGCGAGGTGTCACCATCCTTCGCCGCCTTCAATGCCAGATGTACCAACACGCCGAGATAGGCGATCAAGAGCAGCACGTAGAGGATGAGATAGACCGCGAGCGACAGCGCGACATGGCTGCCGGCGACCGGCCCGACAGCATCGGCGGTACGCAGCACGCCGGTGACCAGCCAGGGCTGGCGGCCGATCTCGGTGGTGTACCAGCCGGCCAGCGTCGCCAGCCAGCCGGACAGCGCCATCGGCACCATGACAAGCGCCAGCGGCTTGGGCAGGCCGTGGCGGCGCCTGAGGAAGAAGGCCGCCGACCAGGAGACGGCGAGCATCAGGAGGCCGGTGCCGACCATGATGCGAAAGCCCCAGAACACCGGAAATACCGGCGGATGGTTGCCGGCATAATCGTTCAGCCCCGGTACGATGCCGCCGGCGCTGTGCCTGAGGATGAGGCTGGCGCCATCGGGAATGGTGAGCTCGAACCTGTTCTCGCTCGCCGCTTCATCGGGAAACGCAAACAGCACCAGCGGCACGTTGGGACCGGTGTTCCAGTTGGCTTCCATGGCGGCGATCTTCTGCGGCTGGTGTTCCAGCGTGTTGAGGCCGTGCTGGTCGCCGGCAAAGATCTGGATGGGAATCAGGATAGCGGCGGTGAAGACGCCGGTGCGCAAGGCCTTCCACATCGATTCCGAGCGATCGCCGTAGAGATAGCGCAGCGCCGACAGGCCGGCGACCAGGAACGAGACGGTCAGCCCCGAAGCAAGCAGCATATGGACGAGCCGGTAGGGCATGGACGGATTGAAGACAACGGCCCACCAGTCGGTGGCGTGCGCTACACCATCGCGCATCTCGAAGCCGGCCGGCGTCTGCATCCACGAATTGAGTGCGATGATCCAGAAGGCGGACAAGGTGGTGCCGCCGGCCACCAGCACCGTCGCCAGTGTATGGACGCGGTTCGAGACACGGCGGAAGCCGAACAGCATGATGCCGAGGAACGCCGCCTCGAGGAAGAAGGCGGTCAGGATTTCGTAGGCCAGCAGCGGGCCGGCAATGTTGCCGACCGTCTCCATATAGCCCGGCCAGTTGGTGCCGAACTGAAAACTCATGGTGACGCCGGAAACCACGCCCATGGCGAAGGACAGCGCGAATACCTTAACCCAGGTGAAATAAGCGCGCATCCAGGCGGAATCGTTTGTCGCGTTGTAGCGGAGCTTGAAGAACAGCAGCACCCAGCCGAGCGCGATGGTGATCGCCGGGAACAGGATGTGGAACGAGATGTTCGCGCCGAACTGTATGCGCGACAGAATGAGCGGGTCCATGGCGGCTCCGGCTGCTGCTTGTTTGTTGAAGGATAGGCTTGATGCACCGGACGGTCAAAGCGGCGTCCCGCCGCGAGGCGGAACGCCGCAGTGCGGTTAATCTGCTTTGCGTGGAATTTGGCTGGACGACCGGGCAGGTGTTGCCTATTCCGGCGAACCTCGATGTCCAGAACTGTCAGGAGCGCCATTGACATCCGGATTTGCGAACCGACATTCAGCGGATTAAACCAACAACTCTGTTTCAAGCAGTCGTTTTCAGCCATGCAGCCGATCATCTCGATTTCCGGGGTCACCAAGACCTACGCCACCGGCTTCAAGGCGCTGAAGGAGATCAATCTCGACATCGTGCGCGGCGAGATCTTTGCGCTGCTCGGGCCGAATGGCGCCGGCAAGACAACGCTGATCTCGATCGTCTGCGGCATCGTCAACCGCTCGTCGGGTTCCGTCACCGTCGACGGCCATGACATCAACCGCGACTACCGCGCCGCGCGCAGTCTGATCGGGCTGGTGCCGCAGGAACTGACCATCGACGCCTTCGAGAGCGTGTGGGCGACGGTTAACTACAGCCGCGGCCTGTTCGGCAAGCCGGCGGACAAGGCGTTCGTCGAAAAGGTGCTGCGCGACCTGTCGCTCTGGGACAAGAAGGACGCCAAGGCGATCACGCTGTCCGGCGGCATGAAGCGCCGGCTGATGATTGCCAAGGCGCTGTCGCACGAGCCGCGCATCCTGTTCCTCGACGAACCGACGGCAGGCGTCGATGTCGAGTTGCGCCAGGACATGTGGGCGATGGTGCGCCGGCTGCGCGAAGACGGCGTCACCATCATCCTGACCACGCATTACATCGAAGAAGCCGAGGCGATGGCCGACCGCGTCGGCGTCATCAACCGCGGCGAGATCGTGCTGGTGGAGGACAAGGCCGAGCTGATGCGCAAGCTTGGCCGCAAACGGCTTGTGCTGGAACTGCGCAGTCCCCTGGCCACCGTTCCCGATGCTTTTTCGCACTACGCGCTGGAGCTTTCGCCGGATGGCGGACAGCTGACCTATACTTATGACAACCAGAGCGAACGGCCGGGCGTCGCCTCGCTGATCCGCGAGCTCGAGGCGGCCGGCATCCAGTTCCGCGACATCGATACCGAAAACAGCTCGCTCGAGGAGATCTTCGTCAATCTGGTGAGGAAACCGGCATGAACCTGCGCGCGGCCATGAATCTTCATGCGGTATGGGCGATCTATCGGGTGGAGATGGCGCGCGCCCTTCGCACTGTGCTGCAGAGCATCGTTTCGCCGGTGATTTCGACGTCGCTCTATTTCGTCGTCTTCGGTTCGGCCATCGGCTCGCGCATCACCGAGATCGACGGCATCAGCTACGGCGCCTTCATCGTACCGGGGCTGATCATGCTGTCGCTGCTGACGCAATCGATCTCCAACGCCTCTTTCGCCATCTATTTTCCGAAATTCGTCGGCTCGATCTACGAATTGCTGTCCGCGCCGGTGTCCTATCTGGAGATCGTCATCGCCTATGTCGGGGGCGCGGCGACAAAGTCGATCGTGCTTGGCCTGATCATCCTGGCGACGGCCTCGCTGTTCGTGCCGCTGACGATCGAGCATCCGTTCTGGATGCTCGCCTTCCTGGTGCTGACGGCGGTGACCTTCAGCCTGTTCGGCTTTATCATCGGCATCTGGGCGAAGAGCTTCGAGCAGCTGCAGCTGGTGCCGCTGCTGATCATCACGCCGCTGACCTTCCTCGGCGGCAGCTTCTATTCGATCAACATGCTGCCCGGCATCTGGCGCACGGTGACGCTGTTCAACCCGGTGGTCTACCTGGTCAGTGGGTTCCGCTGGAGCTTCTACGGCAAGTCCGACGTTTCGGTCGGCGTCAGCCTCGGCATGACGGTGGTCTTCCTGCTCATCTGCATAGCGATCGTCGCCTGGATCTTCAGGACCGGCTACCGGCTGCGCAACTGATCGAACGGGCCTCGTCCAGGCGAAGCAGCCTGATCGATCGACCTTTCCTTGCCGAAGGCGATAGGCCTGCGCCCGATGCCTGGAGCCCGCGCTTGAATGCCTCGATCTTGCTTTTCATGCATTGTTATATATCATGTTATCGATGTTCATGGGGATGAATTGGCCTATGGAAGACGTCATACGATCGCTTGGCTTTCTGTGCCTGGGCAGCAGGCTGAAGCGTATAGGCGAGCAACTGCAAGCGGAGGCGCAGCGCCTGCTCGACAGGCTGGATGTCCCGGTTCAGGCGAGCCAATACCCGCTGCTGGCCGCGCTCGACAGGCTGGGTCCGCTGTCGGTCGGGGAACTGGCGCAATCCCTTGGCATCGCGCAGCCAGGCGTAACGCGAAGCGTCTCGCTTCTGGCCGAATTGGGACTGCTCGAAGTCAGTCCGTCGACCGATGACCAGCGGCGCAGGATCGTCTCGCTTACTCGGGACGGGCGGCGGCTGGTCGATGTCGCAAAGCGCGACGTCTGGCCTTGCATCGAGAACGTGGTCGCGGATTTGTGCGCGGGTTTTTCGGGGCCGCTTCTTGAGCAGCTGGCTGCCATTGAGGACGGCCTCGCCGCTACCCCTCTCGACCGTCGTGTAAATAAGCCTGAGGGTGCCGCGCAATGAGACATCTGCTCGACCGCCCTATCTGGAGCGCGCTTCAGACGCGACATCGGGCCTTCGCGGAGGGTGACAACCTCGCCATGCGATATCGGCCGTCGATCGTCCCTTTCGCCGCCACTGGCGCAGACGACCCGGAAAGCCTGCTGGCGCTCGAAAAGCTTGTCTCCCCGGGCGAGAGTGTGATCCTGCTTCAAGCGGACGCGATTGCTCTGCCCACGGGGCTTTCCGCGACTTCGACCGCAGCCGGGGTTCAGATGATCGCCGAGCAGTCATTGCAGATCGTCTCCGACGCGCGCGTGCATCGTCTGACCCGAGACGATGCTGCTGAGATGCTCGCCCTGGCATTGCTCACCAAGCCTGGCCCATTCACGCTCGAAGCCTTGAGCCTGGGCGATTTTTGGGGTGTGAAGATCGAGGGCAGGCTTGCGGCAATGGCCGGCGAGCGCATGAAGCAACCTGGCTATACTGAACTCAGCGGGGTGTGCTCACATCCGGAATTTCGCGGCGGTGGTCTAGGAAAGCTGCTGTCCCTATTCGTGGCAAACCGGATAGTGGCGCGCGGCGAAGTTCCCTATCTCCACGCCTATGCCAGCAACGCCGCGGCCATAGCGTTATACGAGTCCATCGGCTTCAGGTTGCGAAGCACAATGAATGTGGCCGTGGTTCAGCGCAGCGAATGATTAGTCGGCGCATGATGCGCAGCATGGATGCATCCCGTATCGGAAGGAAGGATTTCGTACCGCCGAAATCCTTCCTTGAGACTGCAAGACCTGCTGCGTGTCAGACCGCGATCTTGCCGCCGCCTTGCCTGGTGATGGCAACGACCGCCGGGCGCACCGGCATGTCCGGCTTGAAGTCGGGCCAGCGCGTCGACAAATCCTCATAGTAGGACGGACGGCCGAAAGCCTCCCAGTCCTCGCCGCCGTCGCCCGGATGCTGGACCGCAACGAAGGCGGTCTGGTCGTCCGGCGCAAACAGGGGACCGCACATTTCGGCGCCGATCGGCACGCGGAAGAACAGCTTTGATGTCGCCCGTGCCGTCCCCTCCGTATCGACAGCCCACAGACCGTCGGTGCGGCCGGTGGCTTTCGGGCCTTGGCCGTCGGTGGCGACCCAGAGGCGGCCAGCCGAATCTACCGTGCAATTGTCCGGCATGCCGAACCAGCCATTGGCGGTGGTTGCGGTCGAGAAGGTGGCGCCGACGTCGGCCACAGCGGGATCGCCGCATTTCAGCAGGATTTCCCACCTGCCCTTTGTCGCGGTGAAATCACCGCCGTCCTCGACGATCTCGATGATGTGGCCAAAGGCATTTTCGGCACGCGGGTTGGCAGCGTCGACCTGGTCGGCCTTGCGCTTCGAATTGTTGGTCAGCATGACATAGACCTTGCCGTTGACGGCATTGGGCTGGATGTCTTCCGGGCGGTCCATCTTGGTGGCGCCGAGCAGGTCGGCGGCGCGGCGCGTCTCGATCAGCACGTCGGCCTGGCTGGCAAAGCCGTTCTCCGCCGTCAGCGGCCCTTGGCCGAAGACGATCGGCAGCCATTCGACCGAACCGTCGTCGGCAAACTTGGCGACATGCAAGGTGCCGTCGTCGAGCAAATCCATGTTGGCGGCGCGGTTGTCCGGATCGAACTTGCCTGTGGTGACGAACTTATAGACATAGTCGAAGCGCTCGTCGTCGCCGAGATAGAAGACGACATGGCCATCCTGGGCGACGATCGATTCGGCGCCCTCATGCTTGAAGCGGCCCATGGCGGTGCGCTTCCTCGGCACCGAAGTCGGATCCTGGACGTCGACCTCGACGATCCAGCCGAAGCGGTTCGGCTCGTTAGGCTCCTTGCCGATGTCGAAACGGTCGTAATGCGCTGCCCACTCATAGGCATCTTCGGGAATGCCGAGGCGCTTGTAATTGGCCGCCTCCTTATGCCCCTGCGGCAGCTCGCCCGAGAAATAGCCGTGGATGTTCTCCTCGGCCATGACATAGGTGCCCCACGGCGTGACGCCGCCGGCGCAATTGTTGATGGTGCCGATGACCTTCGTGCCGGTCGGATCGGCGCTGGTCTTGACGCGGTCGTGGCCGGCGACCGGGCCGGAGAGCGCGATCTCGGTGTTGGAGGTGATGCGGCGGTTGAGCTTGCCGTCGCGAACGACCTGCCATTTGCCTGATACCTTGCGTATCTCGACGATAGTGCCGCCATGCGCGGCCATCTCGACATCGACTTGCTCCTTGCTGAGGGGCGCCTGCTTGGCTTTGCCATCGACGATGGTGACGAGGCCCGGAAACATCAGGTGCGGATTGGTGTATTCGTGATTGACGACCAGCAGGCCGTGCTCGGCCGAGCCGTCGATCGGGATATAACCGACATAGTCGTTGTTGTAGCCGAATTGTCTGGCCTGGGCTTCCGCCGACTGTTTTGTCGGATCGAATCCCGGCGAATCGGCGAACAGCGGATCGCCCCAGCGCAGCAGCACGTCGGCGTCATAGCCAGGTGCGACGTGATGCTTGTCGTCGATGCCGGCCTCGAGCTCGTCGAAAGCGAAGGCGGAGCCTTCGGCGGCGCGGGCATTGTCGGTGGTGATCAGCGCCAGCGGGCTGACGGTAGCGGCTATGGCCGAGACGGCAAGCGAACCCTTGAGGAAGCCGCGGCGTGAGAACCGCGCGGCGATGATCTCACCCATGGTGCGGTTGTCGGTGGGATTGGCTCCTGGCCCATCGTTTTCCTCGAGCAGGCTGGTGCGGAAATGGGCGTCAGGGGTGCGATGTTCGGTCATAGGGCCTGCCTCTGGCTGGATGGATTGCTGGAGCGTGTTGCCTGGCCAATCCGGTATTACCGGCAGGTCACAGTTTGATGACATGCCGGCTAATTGCCACCTGCGATTTCGTATCCAACATCGGCCCCGCTTGACCGCGACCGGCGCTTCGGAAACAAGAGCTGCGGCAGGCGGTAGGGACCGCATCGGGAGGAACAAAAGTGAGTTTCTGGGGACTTGGGCAGCTCTGCGTTTCGACGGTGATCTTCCTGCTGGCGGCGATGGCCGCAAAACAGTGGGGGCTGGCGCCGAGCCTCGGCAAGATTGTGCTGACGTTGGCGCTCTATTCGCTGGGCAATCTGATCATGCTGAGGCTGATCCGTGAATTCGGCATGTCGGTGTCGTTCAGCCTGTCGGCGGTGATCCAGCTGGTGTCGGTGAATGTGGTGGCGCTGGTCTTCTTCGGCGAGCGCGTCAATGCCTTGCAGGCAACCGGCATCGTGCTTGCCATCGCAGCTGTGGCGCTGATCACGCTCGGGCCCTATCTGCAAAGGCTGTAACTGCGATCGGGCCGATGAAGAAGATTGCAAGCAGACTGCCCAACTGGCTGGAGTTCCCGGTTCTGCTGGCCGGGCTGGTCATTGCCGGCGGGCTGTGGGGGTTCGAGGAGCTGATGGAGCTGGCGCGGGCGACCACGCCGCATGCCTTCGACACCGAAATCCTGCTTGCCTTCCGCAAGGCCGGCCAGCCCGACAATCCGATCGGACCGGCGTGGCTGGAAGGGGCGATGCGCGACATCACCAGCCTCGGCAGCGCCAGCGTACTGCTGCTGATCACGGCAGCAATGATCGTCTATCTGCTTCTTATCCGCAGGCCAGGCGCGGCGCTTCTCATGTTCGTCGCGGTAGCGGGCGGCCAGCTCCTGTCAAGCGTGCTGAAATTCGATATCGACCGGCCGCGCCCCGATCTGGTCTCGCATCTCGCCGATGTGGCATCGCTTTCGTTTCCGAGCGGCCACGCCATGCTGTCGGCGGTGACGTATTTGACGCTGGGCAGCATGGCGGCGCGGGTTTTGCCCGGGCGCACAACGAAGATCTATGTACTCGGGCTGGCGGTGCTGACGACAGTGGTGGTCGGCATCAGCCGCATCTATCTCGGCGTCCACTGGCCGTCCGACGTATTGGCCGGCTGGTGCGCCGGCTTTGCCTGGGCGATGCTGTGCTGGCTTGCGGCACGGTTCCTGCAGCGATGGCTTGGGCGGGCCGACGGCACCTGACTCAAATCAGCCTGTTGATCAGGCCATGACCGCAGCCTGCCAGCAGGAAAACCAT
This sequence comes from Mesorhizobium sp. M0954, assembly GCF_040319155.1. Classification (NCBI taxonomy): domain Bacteria; kingdom Pseudomonadati; phylum Pseudomonadota; class Alphaproteobacteria; order Hyphomicrobiales; family Phyllobacteriaceae; genus Mesorhizobium; species Mesorhizobium sp. M0954. The sequence continues at coordinate 116,196 of NZ_JAMYNR010000014.1, forward strand.
CGACAGCAAGGCTGTCGAGGTTGCCAACGCTTTGAATATCTTCACCCGCTCATCCTTTTGAAGTCGTGCCTGTGAAATCGGGATCGCAGTGGATGTCCCGCCAAACGATGCCGAGGTTTGTAGCATCACAGTGCATCGGCTGGCAAAGAGTGCTGCATGTTTGGAGGCAGACCATCAATCCTTGGTGCAGGAAGACGTCGCCGACCGCGCCAGCGCAGGAACTTCATCCTCGACTGTTCGGCGATGCCGTTCTTCGATTCAACGGCGGCCAATGTCATCGAGGGTGCGGCCCACAAGGCGAGCCGCGCCGGCGTTCGCTTCATTATATCAGGCGCTTCGCCGCAGATACGCCGCATGCTGATCAACCACGGCGTCAAGCGGCCGCTGGTGACTTATACCGCCTCGATCACGGATCGCGGGCGCAGCTGAAGAAAGCCGCGCCCGCCGCCTGAGCCGATGGCTGGCTTAGTCGAGGCCCAATGCCGCGATCTCGCCGTCGTTCATCAGCGGCACGAAGATTGTCGACTTGCCGTCGGTGCCGATGTCGGCGCTGCCCGGCTTGAACGTCGCAACCGCTTGCGGCGTGCCGCCGGCTTTGTAGCGGTAGAGCGTGCCGGTCATATACGCGGTGGCGTAGATGCTGCCGCCGATGGCAACGACGCCATCGAGGTTGGCAAATTTTTCCGCGCCGGGCAGTGGCGAAACGGCCTTGGTAGCAAGATCGACCGAGAGCAGGCCGCCCGGCTCCGCGGTGCTGAAGTCGGGCTTGATGCCCTTGCCCCAGGAAGCGACGATCAGCCGGCCGCCATCGGCGAAGATGCCATTCGGCGAAGCAAGCGCCGCATCCCTGACGAACAGTTCGGGCCGGTCGCCGTCGATGCGATAGATCGTATCGGCAAGCATATCCGTGACATAGATCTTGCCGGACGCGTCGGCGGTCACGTCGTTGAGGAAGACCGCGTTCGGCACGTCGATCGTCGATGTTAGCTTGCCGCTTGCGAGATCGACGACGCGCACATGGGTGAGGTCGGCGACGTAGAGTTTGCCGCCGACAATCGCCATGCCCTTGGGCGCGTCCATGCCGTCGGTCCAGTGTTGCGTGACTAGCTTGCCGTCCATCGACAGGATCGACAGATAGCCGTTGCCGTCGGCTTCGCCGGGATTGCCGACGATGTTCGAGACGACAACGCGCTGGCCGGCGGCGTCGAACAGCGCCGATTCAGGCTGCTCGAGGCCGCCGGTGCGCCAGAGTTCAGCGGCCTGAACTGCCGGCGCGGCCGCGATGCCGACCAGGGCGAGAAGTATCGAGATGAAGAGGCTCTTCATGGCTAGTCTCCTGTAATGGACTGGCGGAGAGCTAGGCCTTTCGATACTTTTCGGGAAGAGCTATCAGGACTAGTACCGAAGGCTGATACCAAATCGTGCAAAAGAGGTGCATCCCATGAACGGCCTGATCTTCGAAGCGCTGAAGCGGACGCTTAAGGCAAAGGGCATCACCTATCGCGTCCTTGCCGAGCGGATGGGTGTTTCCGAGCCGACGGTGAAGCGCATCTTCCACGAGCGCAACTGCAAGCTCGACCGGCTGATGGAGATCTGCACTGCCGCCGGCGTAGAGTTGGAGAACGTGCTCGGCTCTATGAACAGAGGACCAGGACCCGCCAACCAGATCGCGCCGGAGATCGAGCGCAAGCTCGCCGGGCGGCCGGCACTGCTGTTCGTCTTTGTCATGCTTTCCGAGAAATTCACGCCCGAAGGCATCATGCGCTCACAAGGGCTGAGCGAGGCTTCGATGTTCCTCTATCTGCGCGAGCTCGAGGAACTCGGCCTGGTCGCGCTCGGTCGCGGCCTGTCGGCAAGGCTGCTGATCGAGGCGCCGATCCAGTGGAATTTCGAGGGGCCATTGCGGCCGCTGTTCGAGACGACCAACAAGAATTTCATCGGCTGGGCCATCACCCATCTTGAGCGCGAGTCGACGTTCGTCAGCTTCTCCAGGCGGATGCGGCCGGAAACGGCGGAAATGGTCAGGCGCGAGGCGGAGGAATTGGCGGAGCGCGCCAAATTGCTTGCTCATCACGACCAGCACACGACGCCTGAAGACCGACTGGTCGGCTACAAATGGACGTTTGCGTTCGGCGCAACGCCGTTCCCGGTGATCATGCCGATCGGGCCGCATCCGCGCGACGCAGGCGCACGGACCGACGATCGAGTTGCGGCTGCCGCAAACGGACGACGTCTGCCGGCCTAGGTCAAAATGCAGAACGACCGAGTCCGGGCTGTTGGCGGCAGCCAGTCTGACTGAGCTTCTTACCCCTGAGTATCGGCCGCAAACACAAGATCGAGCCGCTATTCGGCGGTCTTGTTCGCCACCTTGTCATCCCAGACCATCTGCCGGTAGTCGAAGCCGTATTCCAGCGTCGGCTTGACAATACGGAAATAGGGCGACAGGTCGAAATCGCGCGGCGTGTAGAGCGAGTGATGGCGGATGTGCAGGATTTCCCTGCGCGAATAGCTCGACTGGGCCGAGGCACGGCCAGGCGCCCGGGTAATCTCCGGCAGGATCGGGTAGCGGATCAGGCCATACGCCTCGGCGATCAGCGACGAGCAGATGGCGCGCGTCGGGTCGCCGGAACCGAAAGCCAGCATGCGGCGGCGCCAGCGCACCGGCACCGGCGGCGTCGGCAAGAAGTAGCGCAGCATGTCGAATATGTTCTTGAGATCGTATCTGAGACCGAGCCTGCCGATCATGAACGCGACGACCGCTTCGCGGTCATCTGGAGCCAGGCCACTCGCACGGCAGATGCGGGTGTTGTAGCTGCGATAGCGCGACAGCGGCACGGCGATGCAGCCATCGCCGAGCGTGACCTCGATCAGGCGCCGCCGCTCCGATCCGTCCTCCGGCTCCGGTAATGCATCGCCGACATAGAAGGCGGCATGCGACCAGGTCGACTGGGTGAGGTATTTGATCGCCGCCGAGATCTTCTGGTTGCCTTCGATGAGCAGGATGTCGCCGGGCTCGAGCGTGCGGCGCAACGTTTCGGCGTCCGACGGCGTGTAAGGCTCGTAGCCGGACGATTCCTCCTGCAGCCGGCCGGCAAGCCAGCGGCCAAGTCGGTCCAGAAGCGTGTCGCCGGGCTCGGTCATGCCAGACGGCGATTACCACAGGGCGGCAAGTTAGACCATGATCAGCCCACGCCAGGCGTGCCGGCGTCTTCGTGCGCAACTGTGAGATCTTCGCGCGCCTTACGGGCGAACTTCCTCGTCGAGCGCTTCGGGCTGTCGCCGAAAAGCTCGGCCGCCTCGGCGAGACAGGTCTTTTTCAGGCTCTTTTCCGAACGCTTCAGCAGCTTGGCAAGCAACCGCGTCTCTTCAGCAGGACCGAGTGGCTGGTCCTCGGCATCGAGAAGCGCGCGCATGACGAACACATCGTGCAGCTCGCCGAGCCGCTCGCCCAATTCGTCGACGGCCCTGCGCCGCGTTTTGATCGGCGTCGGCCACAGCCGGCCGAGCAGCGACAGGTGCATGCCATGCGTCTTGGCCGCCTTGCGCAGGTCGTGAAAGTCATCGGCTTCGCCGCGCGAAGCCGCCTTGTCCAGCGCTTTCCTGGCACGGCGCAAAGTGGTGCGCGCGCCTTCGGCGAGCACGTCGGCAGCCTGCTCCGGCTTGTCGGGCAGAGCGAGCTTGTCGATCCGGGCGACACCTTCCTCGCAAGCGGAAATCGCCGCGCCTATCGCAGCATCGAGGCCTCCTCCGCCATGCAGTTCATGCTGGCGCGCGACGAGCCTGTCACGGACGGCACCGAGGCCATCGCCGGCACTTTGCTCGGGAAAGCTTGCCGCCAGCCGGTCGATTGTTTCGACCAGCGCGGTCGCCTCGCGCGGGCCGGCAAGCAGGGCCGCCACCTGGCGGTAGCACTGATTCTCCGTCACGCAGAATGTTTCGTCTCCGGAACGGACGAGGCGCAGCAAGGCGCGGACGTTCTTCAGCCGTTTGCGGCATTTGTGCAGCCCCGGTTCGGGCCTGTCACGCGCCGCGTTCAGATGGTCGATCACCTTGCCGATCTCCTCGGCGAGGATGCGCCTGACCTCTCCGGTCAGCGACATGCGCGGATCGATACGAAAGCTCATGCGACGATCTCCGGAATCCCCCCAAGGGCGAGCGACGCGTTGTAAAATCTCGGCTCGCCGGTGACTTCACGGCCGAGCCAATGTGGCAGCATTTCGTCCTGTATATCATCCGGCGTCTCGAGCTCGGCGATCACCAACCCCGCAAGCGTCCCGCCGAAGACATCGACTTCGTAGCGATAGCCGCGATGTTTAACATGGTGGCGTGTCTTCTCGATGACATGTCCGATGGCAAAGGCCTGCATCTCCTGCGCCTCCGCCAAAGGTACCGGATATTCGAATTCATCGCGCTCGCGTGCCTGGCTGCCGAACTTGAGCGTCAGCTTGGCGGCCGCATCGTTGCTGATGCGAACACGAACCGTACGGCTGGGTTCGGCGACAAGATAGAATTGACGGATATGAATGTCCGCCTCGACCATTGCCCGCCATTCCTCACCTGAGACCAGGAATTTACGCTCGATTTCCTTGCCCATGGCCAGGCACTAAAGCGCGCACGGCCAGAGTTGGCAAGCCGCTTGACCGCACTTGACTTTAATCATTCGATTGATTAAATTGTTGGCCATGATCAAATCGCCCAGCGCCAGCGGCCTTCCTCATGAGGCGCCCAAGACCGCCGCCGATATGACGCGGGCGGCACTTGTCCGCGCGGCGTTGAAACTGTTCGGACGGCAAGGTTTCGACGGCACCTCGACGCGCCAGATCGCGGCGGAGGCCAAGGCCAATATCGGCTCGATCGCCTATCATTTCGGCGGCAAGGAAGGGCTCCGCAACGCGGCGGCCGACTACATCGTCGACACCATCCAGACCGTTGCCGGCCAGGCGATCGGCAATCTGCAGGCGCCGGTCGCGGCATTGGCCGACACCGAGGCCGCGCGGGCACATTTAGCCGTCGCACTGGAGCGGATGGTCGCCTTCATCGCGGCAAGGCCGGAAGCCGGCGAGATTGTACAGTTCGTCCTGCGCGAGCTGTCGCATCCTACCGCGGCGCTCGACCGTATCTATGACGGCGTGTTCGAACCGGCGCATAACCGGCTCTGCCTGATCTGGGAACAGGCGACGGGCGAGCCGGCCGAGAGCGAGCGCACAAAACTCACCGTGTTCACGCTGATTGGCCAGGTCGTCTATTTCCGCATCGGCCGCGAGGCGGTTATGCGCCGCATGGGCTGGCGCGAGATCGGCAATGACGAGGCCGGAAAGATCGCGGCGGTGGTGACAGATAATCTCAGCGCGATTTTGGCTCGGCGCGATTTGGCTGTCCGGAAGGATCGTGGATCATGAGCCTGCTCTGTTCTTTGCCGCTTGCCGCCCAGCTTTTCAGCGCCTGCGCGCCGGGAGCACCGCTCGCCGTCGGCTACGTCGAGGGCGACTACGTCCTGCTCGCGCCGATCGAGGTGGCGCAGGTCGAGACGATTGCGGTCAAGCGCGGCGACCGCGTCGCGCCCGGCACGCCGGTGGTGACGCTGGAAAACGCCGACGCCAAGATCGCCATCGCACAAGCCGAGGCGGCCCTTGCGCAGGCCCAGGCGCAACTTGCCGACCTGCAGGTCGGCAAGCGGCCTGAAGAGATTGCGGTGCTCAAGGCGCAGCTCGACATGGCCAAGGCGCAAGCCGCCGACGCCAAACGCCGTTACATCCGCGCCAGCGATCTGTTCAAACGCGGCACCGGCACACAGGCCGACTACGACACGGCTTCCGCGACGCTGGAGACGGCCAACGCGCAGGTCGGCCAGGCGGAGGCCAATCTCGCCGTCGGCGGCCTGCCGGCACGGCCGGAGACGATCAAGGCCGCCGACAATCAGGTCAGGCAGGCGCAGTCGGCGCTGGAGCAAGCGCAATGGCGGCTGTCGAAGCGCGTGCTGACGGCGCCCTCGCCCGGCCGGGTCAACGATGTCATCCGCTATCCTGGCGACACGGCCGGGCCGACCGCGCCGGTCATCTCCATGCTGCCGGATGGCGCGGTGAAGCTCAGCGTCTATGTGCCGGAAAGCGCGTTCTCCTCGGTCGACGTCGGCACGCTGCTCAACGTCCATTGTGACGGCTGCGGATCGGGCGTGAAGGCTCGCGTCAGCTACGTGTCGCCGGATCCGGAATTCACGCCGCCGGTGATCTACTCGCTCGAGACCCGGCAAAAGCTGGTCTATCTGGTCGAAGCGCGGCCGGAGGGCGACGCCAGCGCATTGCAGCCCGGGCAGATCGTCGACGTCGATCTGGCGGACATCGGAAAATGAACGTCATCGACGTGCACGGCCTGGTCAAACGCTTCGGCGACAAGACCGTCGTCGATCATGTGACTATGGCTGTGGCCGAGGGCGAGATCGTCGGCTTCCTCGGGCCGAACGGCTCGGGTAAGACGACGACCATCCGCATCATGTGCGGCTTGCTGACGCCGGATGAGGGCGAAGGCACCGTTCTGGGCTTCGACATCCGCACCGACAGCCTGCGGATCAAACGCGAAGTCGGCTACATGACGCAGAGATTCTCGTTCTACGAAGATCTCACGATCGGCGAGAATCTCGAATTCGTGGCACGGCTCTACCGGCTGAAGCCGCTCGACGAGCACGTTGCTAAGACGCTTGAGGAGCTCGGCCTGACATCGCGCAGGAACCAGTTGGCCGGCACCCTGTCCGGCGGCTGGAAGCAGCGGCTGGCGCTGGCCGCCTGCATCATGCACAAGCCGAAACTGCTGCTGCTCGATGAACCGACGGCGGGCGTCGACCCGAAAGCGCGACGCGAATTCTGGGACGAGATCCACCGGCTGGCGAGCGGCGGCCTGACCGTGCTGGTCTCCACCCACTACATGGACGAAGCCGAGCGCTGCCACCGCATCAGCTACATCTCCTACGGCAAGATGCTGGCCACCGGCACGGTCGAGGACGTGGTGAGGAATGCCGGGCTGACCACCTTCGTCCTGCAAGGGCCGCGGCTCGATCAGGTCGCTGCCGCACTTCATGGCCGCCCCGGCGTCGACCAGGTGGCGCCGTTCGGCGCGACGCTGCATGTCGTCGGCTCCGACAGGACGGCACTTCAGGCAGCGCTCGCCGATGTCGAGAAAGAGCACGAGGGCGTTACGGTGACGCCCGGCGAGACCAGCCTGGAAGATGTGTTCATCCAGTTCATGTCCGGTTCGAAGGACAACATGGGATGAAAAATGGGATAGACAGCATCTTTTCGTTCGCCAGGCTAGGCGCGCTGCTGATCAAGGAGTTCATCCAGATGCGGCGCGACCGCATCACCTTCGCCATGATGCTCGGCGTACCGCTGATGCAGCTGGTGCTGTTCGGCTATGCCATCAACAACGATCCGAAGAGCCTGCCGGCAGCGCTGGTGACGATGAGCAGCGATCCTTACACGCGGGCCATGGTTTCGGCGCTGCAGACCACCGGCTATTACCGCTTCGACCATGTTGCGCAAAGTGCCGCCGAAGCCGAATTCCTGATGGCGCGCGGCGACGTCGCCTTCGTCGTCACCATTCCCGCCGATTTTGCCCGACGGGTCGAGCGCGGCGACAGCCCGCAGATTCTGATCGAGGCGGATGCGACCGACCCGGCCGTCGCCAGCGGCGCCATCTCGACGCTCGGCACCGTCGCCAATCAGGCGCTGCTCAGGGCACGCGGTATGCAGGAGACGGCGGCCGAAGCTGCCCGGGGCCAGCTCCAGGTGGTGGTGCACCGGCGCTACAATCCGGAAGCCGTCTCACAATACAACATCGTGCCCGGCCTGCTCGGCGTCATCCTGCAGATGACGATGGTGATGATGACCTCGATCGCGCTGACGCGCGAGACCGAGCGCGGCACGATGGAGAACCTTCTGGCGATGCCGTCCAGCCCGCTCGAGATAATGCTGGGCAAGGTGCTGCCCTATCTGGCGGTCGGCGCCGTGCAGGTACTGGTGGTGTTGGCAGCCTCGAAGCTTCTGTTTGCCATCCCCTTCACCGGGTCGATGTCGCTGCTGTTGACGGCGGTCCTTATCTTCGTCTTGGCGCTGGTGCTGCTCGGCTACACGATCTCGACGATCGCCCGCACGCAAATGCAGGCCCTGCAGCTCACTTTCTTCTTCTTCTTGCCGTCGATCATGCTGTCCGGCTTCATGTTTCCCTATCGCGGCATGCCGGACTGGGCGCAGATTTTCGGCGAGGTGCTGCCGCTGACGCATTTCCTGCGCATCATCCGCGCGGTGATGCTGAAGGGCGCCGAGCTGCCGGCGGTGGCAACGGAAATCGGCTGGCTGGTGGTGTTCGTGGCGCTGTTCGCCGGTATTGCGCTGGTGCGGTTCCGCCGGACGCTGGATTAGGGTCGAACTCGATCCGCTTGTGCAAATGATCGAGATTTACACGGACTTGGCCTGGCCCGGGACCGGTGTCAATTCAGGCGCATTGAGCCCTTCGAAGGGATCGCGCCAGGCGTCGATTTCTTCGAGTTTAAGATACCAGCGACTGACAGAGGGATAGTCATCGAGCGGCAATCGGGCGACATCGTTGAAGGGCAGAAACGTCGCCATTCGAAAGTCGGCATAGGAAACCGAAGCGCCGACCAGCCATTCTCGCTCAGAAAGCTCGGCATCAAGTATGGCAGCGGCCGTGCGGAAGTCGCTCAGGCCCTCCTCAACCCGCGCCTGATCGATCGGGCCGAGCCCATAGCGCTGTTTGGTCCCGCGTTCGAAATGCACGACATCGCAGGCTCTTGCGAAGTTCTCTTTCCCCCAACTCAGCCATCGGATCATCTCGGGCTCGTCGTCGCCAGCGCGCCAGAAATCCGAATGCATATCGCGCGAAAGCCGACAGGCTATGGCGTCGGCCTCCCAGAGGCTTTTTCCCGAACCTATAAGGATGGGCAATGAAAGATTTGGATTGAGCGGCCGAAATCGCTCGGCCTGGCCCGGAGCGAAGGGAGAGGCGAATTCAAACTCGACCTTGGCGTTGAGATACCGTGCCACCGCGACCGCGAGGCGAGGATTGGGATTGCGGCTGAAGAACAGTTTCATTGATCTCAGTCTTTGAAGGGTACCGGTTCGACCGGGTGCAACGGAGGCTCGAGCGCCTCGAACCGGCACATGAGCTGGAGCTGGTTGCTATCCTAGCCGGCAGCAATGATCTCGGCATAGGTGCTGAGATCGACATTGCCGCCGGAGAGCACCACGGCAATGGATTTCCCGGCAAGGTCGATCTCGCCTGACGACAGCGCGGCCAAGCCGACGCAACCGCCGGGTTCGACGACCAGCTTCAAGCAAGCCATCGCATCGCGCATCGCCTGTGCCACCGCCTTGTCGGAAACGGCGATGGCGCCCGCGAGATTCTTGCGGTTGATTTCGAAAGTGATGGCGCCCGGCTCGGCGACGAGTAGGGCATCGCAGATCGAGGTGTGGCCGGGCGCGTTCGACACCCTGGCGCCTTTGATCAGCGAGCGGCGTGTGTCGTCGAAATGCTCAGGTTCCACGGCCCAGACGGCGGTGCCCGGCGAGGCGTCCTTGACCGCGATCGAAATGCCGCTGCTCAACCCGCCGCCGCCGCAGGGAACCACTACCGCATCGAGGCTGACGCCAAGCGCTCTTGCTTGGCGCATCAATTCGAGGCCGATCGTGCCCTGGCCGGCGATGATGGCCGGATCGTCGTAGGGCGGCACCAGGACCATGCCCTTTTCCACGTAAGAACGGACGACGGCAGTGCGATCGTCGCGGACCCGGTCGAAGGTGATCACTTCCGCGCCCATCTTCCTGACATTGCCGACTTTCATCGCCGGCGCATCGGCGGGCATGGCGATGACGGCCTTGACGCCGAACATCGCCGCTGCGGCGGCAACGCCTTGCGCGTGATTACCCGACGAGAAGGCGACGACGCCGCGGGCGCGTTCTTCCGCCGAGAGCGAGGAGAGCTTGTTGTATGCACCGCGGAACTTGAACGAGCCGGTGCGCTGCAACGTCTCCGGCTTGAACAGGATCCTGGCGCCGGAGCGATTGTTCAACTCCGGCGATTCGATCAGCGGCGTTTCGACGATCAGTCCGGACAATCGCGCTGCTGCACTGTGAATATCGGCGATGCCGGGAGGGGTGATCATGGCTGGGTCCTGCAAGAGATGAGACTGCCTATGTGCACGGAAAGGGAAGCCGCGCACCAATGAAAAAATGTGACCGTTACAATTCGACTTGGAAGCAGGAGTGGGCGTGACTGTCACCCACCTCTCCTCCGCCCTCCGCCATGCTTCGTCATTTCGACAAATCGCTGCCGATTTACCGGCATTGCCGGCCGCCCCTCACCCCAACAGCGTCTTTTGCCGTTTGGGGCCGCCGATCTTGCGCCAGGTGTTGAAGCGATGGGTGGCAGCGGCGAAGGAGATCTTCATCTGCTGAGCAACCGAATAGCGCGACTTTCCCTCGTCGAACAGGCGATAGCAGCACTCGACGCCCTCCTCGGTCAACTTGCCGTCGGGAGCCTTGTTATGCGGATTGGCGGGATCAAATTTTTCGACCTGCTGCTCGACCAACCCTTTCAGGCGCTGCAAGTCCGCCTCGATGTTAGCGATCAGGTCGAGAACCGGCTTGGGGTCAAACGGCTGCTGTTTTTCCAGCATCTGCGGTTCCTTTCTCTTGGTTCAGATTCGATTATATAGGTGAACGTTTGCCGATAGCAACGATGCCTCGTTCGGTTTCGAAGTCGATACTTTTGAGCAGACGAGTGGAGCGCACACGATTGACCGGCGACGCGCGAAGCCATAGTTTAGAACTATTCTAAACTAGGGTGAATTTCTCATGCTTTCCCGCGTTTTCGGCTTCGGCCGCCGTCCCTTCGAATCGCTCTCGGAACAGGAAATCCTAGCGCTCGCCATCTCCTCCGAGGAGGATGACGGGCGCATCTATCGCGCCTATGCCGACGGGCTGGCGGAGAGCTTTCCGCAATCGGCCAAGGTGTTCGAGGAGATGGCGGAGGAGGAGGACGGCCATCGCGATTCGCTGATCGAGCTTTACCGCAAGCGCTTCGGCGAGCGCATACCGCTGATCCGGCGCGAACATGTGAAGGGCTATTACGAGCGCAAGCCGGACTGGCTGGTGAGGCCGCTCGGCATCGATCATGTGCGCAGCCAGGCCGAGGCCATGGAGCGCCAAGCCTACCTGTTCTATATCGAGGCGGCCAAACGCACAGGCGATGCGTCGACGCGAAAGCTGCTCGACGACCTGGCGATCGCAGAACAGGGCCACGAGACACTGGCGCAGCGGCTGGAGCAAAAGCATGTGCCGGGCGCGGTCAAGGACGAAGAGGCGGCGGCCGAGCAGCGCCAGTTCATCCTGACCTATGTGCAACCGGGGCTGGCCGGGCTGATGGATGGCTCGGTGTCGACGCTGGCGCCGATCTTTGCCGCCGCCTTTGCCACGCATGATACGTTCCAGACCTTTCTGGTCGGGCTTGCCGCCTCGATCGGCGCTGGCATCTCGATGGGTTTCACCGAGGTGGCTTCCGACGACGGCAAATTATCTGGCCGCGGCTCGCCGGCAAAACGCGGGCTGACCGTCGGCGTCATGACGACGCTGGGCGGGCTCGGCCATGCGCTGCCCTATCTCATCCCGCTTTTTTGGACGGCGACCATTGTCGCCGCCGTGGTGGTTTTCTTCGAGCTGTGGGCGATCGCCTTCGTGCAGAACCGCTACATGCAGACCCCATTCTGGCGCGCCGCCTTCCAGGTGGTGCTGGGTGGCGCGCTGGTGTTTGCGGCAGGGGTGCTGATCGGGAATGCTTAACCATTCACCGCCTGGCTGTCCTGAGGCGCCTCGGCGCGTTCGGTCAGGCCGTAATCGCGCACGACATGAGCGATACGCAAACGATAGTCCGCAAAGATACCGCCGCGCCCGGCCTTCTGCGCCTGCCGATGTTCCTGCGTGTTGCGCCAGGCCTTCACCGCATCCTCGTCGCGCCAGAAGGACAGCGACAGGATGCGGTTCGGATCGGCAAGGCTCTGGAAGCGCTCGATCGACAGGAAACCGTCGATGCCGTCGAGCAGTGGGCGCAGATCGGCGGCGATGCCGAGATAGGCATCGCGCATGCCCGCCGCCGGCTCGACCTCGAAGATGACGGTGATCATGGTTTTACCAAAGGAGCATGTGGCCCGGAGGCGAGCTTGAGGAAGGTGCGGTCCTCCTTCAGGATGAATTTTTCCCGCCGGGCGAACTCGTAATTCGCCTTACCGGCGGGATCGGCGGCGAGCCGGGCGCGGTAGGCTTCGTAGGCCGCAAGACTGTCGATGTTGTAGGCGGCATAAGCCGTGGTGGCCGAGCCTTCGTGCGGCGCGAAATAGCCGATCAGATCGGCGCCGCAGCGCGGGATCGCCTGCCCCCAATTGCGTGCATATTCCTCGAACGCCGCCTTGCCGAACGGATCGATCTCGTAGCGGATGAAGCAGGTGATGGTCATTTTCGCCTCCTTGGCGGTGGATGTTTTCTTGCGGTCACAGTTCGAGCCGGATCGAAACGTTCCGAAGATCGATATGCTAGGCAAATCCTTCGCTGATCATGCCTGCCAGAACGATTTCGCGCATTCGCGGCGGACGTCTTCAGGTGTCAGGCCAAGGTCCCGCAGCAGATGATCGTCGATCTCGGCGAGGTCGAGACGCTGCAGATGACGGTCGTACCACCGCTTCAGGAGCCGCCGCCGCAAGCGCCGCAAGACAATGAACGGGAACGGCCGGCGAGCAGGCGCGGCGCCGAGAATGGTCCTTGCAGGCATCGTTGTCTCCTTGATTTGCATCGAGACTAATGCTTTTCTGACGAGGATGCTTCGATGAGGAACGAACCATGCGCGAAGGACCTGACATAGCCCGCATTGCCAGCCTGGTGGGCGATCCAGCGCGGGCAAACATGCTGTCCGCACTGATGGGCGGCACGGCACTGACGGCGAGTGAACTGGCACTCGAGGCCGGGGTGTCGCTTCCGACAGCGAGCTCCCATCTGTCGAAGCTGATGGAAGGCGGGCTGCTGACGCTGGCAAGCCAGGGACGGCATCGCTACTACGGCCTCGCCGGCCCGCAGGTAGCAGGCATGATCGAGGCGATCACAGGTGTTGCCGCTGCGGCCGGGCCGCAACGAGTGCGGCCTGGCCCACGCGACGCGGCCATGCGCGTGGCGCGGGTCTGCTACGACCACCTCGCCGGCGAGCAGGCGGTGGCGATGCTGGACCGTCTCGTCGCTCGACAAGTGCTCCTGCGAGATGATGAGGAGATTCAGCTTGGGCCGTCGGCCGCCTCGCATTTCGCCGCGATCGGCATCGATGTCGAGGGCAAGGCGCGGCGACCGGTGTGCCGGGCCTGCCTCGACTGGAGCGTGCGGCGTTCGCACCTCGCCGGCACGCTGGGCGCCGCCATTCTCGACAAGATGCTCGCCGAGAAATGGGCGCGGCGCGAGAAGGACAGCCGTGCGGTGATTTTCTCGCCGACAGGCAAGCAGGCGTTCGAGAAGACGTTTCTCGCCTGACGGCTCGCTTCGACGCACTAGAACGGCTCGTCGTTTCACGGAAACACCGAACCGCTCTATCTTTTTTGTTTTGACGCAATCCCAGACGGAAAACCGTTCCACACTTTTCCTGGAATTGCTCTAGCCGCGCTTGAGCGGCTTGGCCTGCTTGAAAAAATCCTCCCAGGGATCGGCTTGCCCAAGCCGCTTCAGCGTCGTCTTGTCGCCGATCGGAAAGGCGTTCGGCGGCAATCCGGCCTCGATTTCCGCCCAGGTCACCGGCATTGATACCGTGGCGCCTTTTTTGGCGCGCGACGAATAGGGCGCGACCGTGGTCGCGCCACGGCCATTGCGCAGATAATCGACGAATATCCTGCCGGTGCGCGCCTTCTTAGACAGCGTCGCCGTGTAGCGGTCGGGTGCGGCTTGCTCGAGCGCTCGGGCGAACTCATGGGCGAAGCCTTTGACCTCGTCCCAGTCCGCCGACGGCTTCAGCGGGACGAGGACATGATAGCCCTTGCCGCCCGAGGTCTTGACGAAATTAGGCAGGGACAGTTCGTCGAGCCGGCTGCGGATATCGAGCGCCGCGGCACGCACCGCCTTCACGTCGACACCCTCGTCGGGATCGAGATCGAAGATGATCTGGTCTGGTTTTTCCAGCTCGTCCATGGTCGAGCCCCAGATGTGGATCTCGACGACGCCGAGTTGAACGAGGGCCACGACACCGTCGAAATCGCGGATGAACAATATCTCCTCGCCGTCGGTGGGGTCCTTCATCACGGCGATCTTGTCGTGCATGCCGGCCGAGGCATGCTTCTGGAAGAACCGTTGGCCGCCAACACCGTCCGGCGCCCGCACGAGGCTGAGCGGCCGGTTGATGACGAATTGCTTCATGCGCGGCCAGACCAGCGCGTAGTGATCGACCAGATCCTGCTTCGATACGTTCTCCTGCGGCCACAGAAGCTTGTCGGGGCGGGACAGCGTAACCGAGGTTTTCGCCGTGGCCGCGGGTTTGGCGGGCTTTGGCGTCGACTCTGCCGGAGCTGAGCGTGCTTTCGGTTTCTCCTGCACGACTTCCTCCGCCGGCTTGTCCTCGCGCAATCCCTGGAACGACGCGTGGCGTATTATACGGTCCGACGTCCAACTGCGAAACTCCACTTCGCCAACAAGTTCGGGCTTGACCCAGACCAGCCCCTTGCCCCTTGGCACCGCCCTGTCGAAGGGCGAGGTTGTCGTCTTCAGCGCATCAAGCCTCCTCTTCAGCTCGTTGGTGCTTTTGGCCGTGAAGCCGGTGCCGACGCGGCCGGCATAGCGCAGCTTGCCGCCCTCGTGATAGCCGACCAGCAGCGAGCGCAGGCCCCGCCCGGTCTTGTCCGACGGCATGTAGCCGCCGATGACGAATTCCTGGCGCGCCGTACATTTCGACTTCACCCAGGACGGGACACGGCCGCTGCGATAGGGCGCATCGGCGCGCTTGGAGACGACGCCTTCGAGCCCCAGCCGGCAAGCATGCTCCAGCATGATCTTGCCGGGCTCGGCAAAGTGGTCGCTGAAGCGCACGGCCTGATCCTCGGCCTGTCCGGCGAGCAAAGTGCGCAGCCTTTCCTTGCGCTCGACCAGCGGCTCTGAACGGATATCCTCACCGTTGAGACGCAACAGGTCGAAAACGTAGTAGATGAAACGATCCGTACGGCCCGCCGACAGATCTTGCTGCAGCAGCGAGAATGACGACACGCCATTATGCGCCAGCACGACGATTTCGCCGTCGATGATAGCATCGGTGCATTTCAGGCCGCCAAGTGCCGCGACAATTGCGCCACCGAATTTGTCGGTCCAGTCGAGGCCGGCGCGTGTCAAAAGCCGCACCTCGGTGCCGGCAAGCTGCGCCTGCATGCGATAGCCGTCGAACTTCACCTCATGTAGCCAGTCCTTGCCGGGCGGGGCGTCCCGCTCCAGCGTTGCGAGCGCCGGTTCGATGAATTCCAGCCGCCTTGCCGCGACGGCCTTCGCTTTGCTGGCGGCCGGCCTGTCGGACTGCCAGACGCTTGGCTTCTTGCCGTCGGCGGTCTTGCCTTCGCCGACCTCTTCGATGGTCAGGCCGGATTTCACCGATTGCGGCGCCTCCTGCAAAATGTCCTCGCCCGGACGCGCGGCGGCATCGTCGGATTTGATCAGCAACCAGTTGTCACGCTTTTCGCCCGGACGCGGCTTCAGCCGCACCAGATGCCAGGCGCCATGCAATTTGTGGCCATACAGTTCGAAACTGATATGGCCTTTCTTCATCGCCCTTGCCGGTTCGCCATCGGGGACCCAAGTTCCCTCGTCCCAGACAATGACCGAGCCGCCGCCATATTGGTCCTTCGGGATGGTGCCTTCAAACGGCGCATAGTCGATCGGGTGGTCCTCGACGTGCACGGCGAGCCGCTTTTCGTGCGGGTCGAGGCTCGGGCCTCGCGTCACGGCCCAGCTCCACAGCACGCCACCATGCTCGAGACGAAGGTCGTAGTGGAGCCTGGTGGCGGCATGCTTGTGGATGACGAAGATGCCACCCGCCACGGCTTTCTTGCCGCGCGAAACCTTGCCGGCTGGTTCGGCCGTCTTCTTGAAATTGCGCTTGGCGTGATACTGCTCGAGGCTGGCCATGGGCGGATCCTAAGCAGATTTGCGCCGGGCGGCTTTGGACTTGGCGCCTTTTCCCGGGCGTCCGGTCCTTGCCGGCGCACCGGCTTCCGACGAAAGGCTCTTCTTCAGCGCATCGAAGAGGTTGACGACGTTGGAGGGCCGTGGTTCCGCCTTGGCCTTCGGTGCCTTCTTGCCGGCCTTCTTGGCGCGGACCAGCTCGATCAGGGCATTTTCGTATTTGTCCTCGAATTCGGAAGGATCGAACGCCGCCTGTTTCTCATCGACGATGTGTTCGGCCAGCCTGATCATCTCGGCGTCGGTCTTCACCGTCTTGATGTCGCCGAACACTATCTCGGGCCTGCGAACCGTATCGCCATAGCGCAAGGTCGTCAGCAGCAGACCCTTGCCCAACGGCTCGATGACCACCGGACGTTCGCGGCGATAGAGCACAATGCGGGCTAGCCCCGCCGTCTTCTTGGCGGCCATGGCGTCGCGGATGACGGCGAAGGCCTCTTCCGAGACCTCGTCCGCAGGCGTCACATAATAGGGCGCGTCGAGATAGATCTGTTGGATCGAGGATTTTTCGATGAAACCATCGAGGCTCATCGTGTGCGAGGATTCGATCTGCACGGCTTCGATCTCCTCCTCCTCGATTTGGACGAAGTCGCCGTCGCCGATTTCGTAGCCCTTGATCTCGTCGCCTTCATCGAGCGGCTTGCCGCTTGCCGAATCGACATAGACGCGCTTGACGGTATTGCCGGTCTTGCGGTTGAGCACGCGGAATGAGACTTTCTCCGCCTGGGTGACGACATTGGTCAGTTCGACGGCGCAAGTGACCAGCGAAAGCTTGAGATACCCTCTCCAGGCCGGGCGCGGCGCCATGACAAACTCCCTGCACGACAATGTTCAACCGAGAACGGGCAAAGTCCGTTCCGGTTCCGGCGGCGCAAAAGGCAAGTCCGGGCTTTCAACCCAGCCTTGCCTTGTTCTCGCTCACTGCGCTACTCGGCGGCTTGCAGGTTGACCTTGCTTTCCGCTATCTCGGTAAGCTTGCGGTCGGTTGCCTGCTCCTCCTTGAGGTTGTTGGCCAACACATTGGCGCAGTCGCTGCGGCCCAGTTGCTTGGCCCAAGCAATCAGGGTGCCGTAACGGGTCATCTCATAATGCTCGACCGCCTGGGCGGAGGCGATCAGCGCAGCGTCGAGGACCTCCTTGTCGGCGATGTCGCCGCTGACGTCGTCGGCTTCTTCGAGAATGCCGTCGATGGCTGGGCAGTCGACCTGCTTGGCCTTCACGCCGTGCAGTTCGAACACCTGCTCGACACGCTGGATATGACCCTTGGTCTGAGCGAGATGTTTCTCAAAGCCGGCTTTCAGCTGCGGATCACTCGCCTTGTCGATCATCTTCGGCAGCGATTTCTCGATCTGTTTTTCAGCGTAATAGATGTCGCGCAGCGTGTGCACGAAGAGGTCGTCGAGGGTTTTGATATCCTTCGAAAAGAAACCCATGGCCTTTGCCTTTCCATTGCTCTTGCGGTTTCGGATTTTTTGGCTGCGGCCCACCCGAGCACCACAGCCTGCGGAGCCGGTTCGTCCCGGCACTGGGAAATCAACGTGCGGCTGACGGGCCGGTTCCTGGTTTTCCGGCCGCGTGCACGGAAATTTCGCGGTCCGGCAAAACCTGAAACAAAACCGCGCCTCTGCGACATTCAGGCGAAACATATGTGATGCAAAAGTCACACTGGACGAAATGCCGACGGACTGCATGGAAACACCGCGAATCAGCCGCATTCCAGCCATGAACAAAGGCATTTTCGACCAGAGATTAACATCGCGTTCACCGACTATTCACGCCTGGACGCTATGATCCCCGCAATTCGGAAGGGACATCCGAAGCGGGACAGGGACCGAGTAAAATGAGCTTCTGGAATCAAATCGCCGGCTATGCCGCCGCCATCCGCGAATTTGTCGCTCCGACCTATCGGCCTGAGCGCTATTATATGCGCGGCCCAGGCCCCGCCTGCGCGCGCCGTGGCAACACGCTTGGGATCAGCGTGCACTGATGATGACCACGGAAAGCCGTCACGACAGCCGGATCTGCCGGCCCGACGCCGACAACCGGTCAACGACCTATCGCGCCGAGCGCCCTGCGCTGACCGACAGACGGCGTGCGACAACGCCAAGGCCCTGACATTCCGGGCTTTGATCCAGCCGCCGGCAGGCCTAGTTTCATCTGACACCAGCTGTCAGGCGCCACGTGACCGTCAAGCCGAACCATTCTCCTGAACCGCCGGAATTCGATGCAAGTCGCCCGTTGATCGTGTTCGACGGCGTCTGCGTGTTGTGCTCGGGCTTTGTGCGCATGGTGGTGAAGCTCGACCGCAAGGGCCACTTCCATTTCGTAACGGCGCAGTCACCGTTCGGCGAGGTGCTGTTCAAGAAATACGGGCTGCGGACGGATCGCTACGAGACCAATCTCGTCATCGTCGATGGCGCGGCTTTCACCCGCCTGGACAGTTTCGTTGCCGTCATGGCCGAACTCGGCTGGCCGTGTCGGTCGGCGCGGATCCTGCTGCTGTTGCCGCGCCCGCTTCGCGACTGGCTCTACGGCCGCATCGCAAAGAACCGCTACGCCCTGTTCGGCAAGAAAGACAATTGCGAAATCCCTTCCGCCGAGGTGAGGGCAAGATTGATCGGCTAGATTCGTTGCCGTGGCCGGGAGCGGGCGGGGCATTTTGGGGGAACTGTTGGGGGAACTGCGGATGAAGGTTCTTGTCGTCGGCGGCTATGGCACCTTTGGCGGTCGCACTGTCGAGCTTTTGGAGGGCGAGCCGCATCTGATCCTCTTTGTCGCCGGGCGCTCGCTCGCCAAGGCTGACGCGTATTGCAAGAAGCGCGCCCCGACAGCAGCCCAGCTGGTGCCGGCACTGTTCGACCGTGACGGCGATCTCGCCGCGCAACTCGCTGCATTAGAGCCTGATATTGTAGTCGACGCGAGCGGTCCGTTCCAGGCCTATGGCGAGGGACGCTATCGCCTGATCGAGGGCTGCATCGCCCGGCGCATCAACTATCTCGATCTAGCCGACGGCTCGGATTTCGTCGCCGGTGTCTCTGCGTTCGACGAGGCGGCGCGAAACGCCGGCGTCTTCGTGCTGTCCGGCGTGTCGAGCTTTCCGGTGCTGACGGCGGCAGTGGTGCGTCGCCTGTCTTCGGACCTGACGCGGGTCGACGGCATTCGCGGCGGCATCGCGCCGTCGCCCTTTGCCGGAGTCGGCGAGAACGTCATTCGGGCTATCGCCGGTTACGCCGGTCAGCCGGTGCGGCTTGTTCGTAATGGCCGTCCCGAACAAGGCCATCCGTTCACAGAGCAATTGCGCTACTCCGTCGCGCCGCCGGGCCGGCTGCCGCTTCGAAACACGCTGTTCTCGCTGGTCGACGTTCCGGACCTGCGCGCTCTGGCCAAGCTTTGGCCGGAGGCGAAGACCATCTGGATGGGCGCCGGGCCGGTTCCCGAGACGCTGCACCGCGCCCTGATCGGCCTCGCCTGGCTTGTACGCGCCGGATTGATCGGTTCGCTTTCGCCACTGGCGCCGCTGATGCATCAGGCAACGAACCGGCTGCGCTGGGGCGAGCATCGCGGCGGCATGTTCGTCGAGGTGGAGGGATCGGACCGGGCGGGCGCCATCGTCAAGCGCTCGTGGCATCTCGTGGCCGAGGGCAATGATGGGCCGCTGATCCCGTCGATGGCGGTCGAAGCGCTGGTCCGCAAAGCGCTGGCCGGACATCAGCCCGCGCCGGGCGCACGGGCGGCGATGCGCGATTTGGAGCTCCGGGATTATGAAGCCCTGTTCGCCGGGCGGACAATCTACACCGGCTTCAGGAACGGGGCGGCGGACGAGGACAAGCCGCTTTATGCCGAGCTGCTCGGTGCCGCCTGGCAAGGCCTTCCCGAGGCAATTCGGTCAATGCATGACCGTACGATCACGGCCGCAGGCCGCGCGCGCGTCGAACGCGGGCGCAATGTTCTTGGCCGGCTAATGGCCTGGACGGTCGGCTTCCCCGGGGCAAGCGAGGACATCCCGGTTCATGTCCGCTTCGACACCGACAAGGACGGCGAGACCTGGACCCGGACATTCGGCAAGCACAGTTTTTCGAGCCTACAGTCCGCAGGCCGGGGTCGATCGCAGCGCTTGCTGTGCGAACGCTTCGGCCCGCTGACCTTCGCGATGGCGCTGGTTGCAGCAGACGGCCGGCTGGCGCTGGTCTTGCGCCGCTGGAGTTTTTTTGGCCTGCCGCTTCCGATGTGGCTCGGTCCACGCTCGACTTCCTACGAAACGGTGAAGGATGGCCGCTTCCGCTTCCATGTTGAGATCTCGCATCCGCTTGCCGGCATGATCGTCCGCTACCGCGGCTGGCTGGAGCCCTCCGGCCCGCACGGCTCCAGCGAGATCGTGCCGCCTGCCAGCTTGGCCAATTCGCGACAGTCCTGCGCCGTGCACAGCGTCCAGCCCTGACCCGTTGCGCCCGAGGCGGCGAGCGCGAGGCGCCGCTGTGGCCCGACCTTGGGCGCATAGACCCACCAGCCGTTTCTCAGCACCGAGCCTTGCGGCGGCTCCATCCCGGCGCCCGATCCCTTGATGCGGGCCTCGACCAATTGCAGGCCGGACGGCAGCACCTTCCAGTCTTCCTGCCACTGGGTCTTCTCCACCGAATGCACCCAGGAGAGCGTGAAGGCAGCGACCGCGAGCGTCACCGTCTTGCCGGCCGCGACGATGCAGAGGCTCATGCTGAATTAGCCAGCGAAGCCTGCCGCGCGCGCCAGCAGTGCCAGCCGATCCAGGCAAGGGATAGCGCCCAGCCCGCCTCGTCGGTGAGCGGCAGCGCCGCAACCAGCAGCACGCCGGCGGCGAAGGCGACGAGGCGTTCCCACCAGGCCATGCGCCGGGCGAGAAATCCGACGGCCGCGGCGCCCCACAGGACGATACCCATGCAGGCTTTGATGACGATATAGGCGACCTCGACGGGATAGCCGAACTGGGCGGCGATCGGGCCGGGGTCCTGCAGCATCAGCGCCGGGGTATAGACCGCCATGAACGGCACAACGAAGCCGGCAATGGCAAGCTTGGTGGCCTGGACGCCGATCTTGAGGCCGCTTTCCTTGGCCATGGGTGCGGCGGCGAAGGCGGCCAGCGCCACAGGCGGGGTGAGATCGGCCATGATGCCGAAATAGAAGACGAACATATGGCTGACCACCAACGGCACGCCGAGCGACAGCAGCGCTGGCCCGGCCAGCGACGAAGTGATGATGTAGTTGGGAATGGTCGGTATGCCCATGCCGAGCACCAGGCAGGTGAGCATGGTCAAAAGCAGCGACAGGAACAGATTGTTCTCGCCGATCGAGATGATCCAGCCGATGAAGGTCGAGGCGATGCCGGTAAGCGTCAACGTACCGATGACGATGCCGACAATGGCGCAGGCAATGCCGACCGGCAGCGCGTTCTTTGCTCCTTCGGCAAGGGAATCCACGCATATGCGCAGCGTCTCGCGCCCGCCCTTGAAGGTGAGGCAGGCGGCGACCAGCACTGCGATGACCAGGCTGAGGATGTTGACGCCGAATTTCATGAAGGAAGCCGCGGCAAGTCCGAGCGCCAGCCAGAAGACGATGCGGAAGGCGAGAGGCCCGATCGATGCTGCCAGCGGCGTGCCGAGGATAAGCACAATGGTCAACGCCAGACCCATGGTGCCGGCGAACACCGGTGTGTAGCCGGCAAACAGCAGGTAGATCAGTGCTGCGAGAGGCAGTACCAGCGGCCAATGTTGTCTCACCGCATCCCACGGATTGGGCAGGTCGGCATTGGCCATGCCGTGCAGGCCGGCCTTGCCGGCTTCCAGGTGCACCTGCCAGAAACAGGCGCCGAAATAGAGCAGCGCCGGAATGATCGCCGCCTTGACCACAGCGGCATAGGGGATGTTCAGGGTCTCGGCCATGATAAAGGCAACCGCTCCCATCACCGGCGGCATGATCTGACCGCCCATCGACGAGGTCGCCTCGACGGCGCCGGCGAAAGCCGAGCGGAAACCGAAGCGCTTCATCAGCGGGATGGTGAACTGGCCGCTGGCCACCACATTGGCGACGCCGGAGCCGGAAATGGTGCCCATCAGCGCCGAGGACAGCACGCAGACTTGCGCCGGGCCGCCGCGCCATGAGCCGACCAGGCCAAGCGCAAAATCGTTGAACAGCGCGATCATGCCGGCGCGCTCAAGAAAGGCGGCGAAAACGACGAAGATGAAGATGTAGGCGGCCGAGACATAGATCGGCGTGCCGTAGATGCCTTCGGTACCGTAGGCGAAAGTGTCGACGAGCTGGGCGAAATCATAACCGCGATGGATGAACGGCGGCGGCAGATGATTGCCGGCGAATGCGTAGGCGAGAAAGATAAAGGCAATGACGGCAAGCGGCAGCCCCATTAACCGCCGCGCCGCCTCGAAGACCAGCACGACCAGCACCGCGCCGACGATCAGGTCAGGCGTGGTGAGAAAGCCGGAGCGGCGGATGAGGTCGGCATAGAACACCCAATTGTACAGACCGGTGGCGAAACCAAGCAGGCCGAGCGTCCAGAACACTGCTTTCGCCGGGACGCTTTTGGCGCGCAGATTGGCGATTAGGGCAAAGCCGAGCAGCAGCAGGAAGCCGACATGCATGGCGCGTATGACCTGGCTCGGCAGGCTGCCGTAGGCGGCGATGTAGATTTGGAAGATGGAGAAGGCGATGGCGATAAAAAAAGCCGCCTTGCCAGCGATGCCTTCGCCGAAGCCAGGCGGCAATCCTTCGACAGGAGCTTCCGCTGTGGGGGAAAGAACGGTCGGGGTTGCGGTCATTAGCGGGGTTCCTGGCGGGGCGCTCCCCTCCCCGAGGGAGGGTGCGAGCGAAGCTAGGCGGGTGGGGTCGGTGCGGCAGTGTACGGCCTCAACCGACCCTACCCGTCCATTCGCCTTCGGCAGCAGTTCACCTTCTCCTCAAGGGGGAGGGATGGCTCCTTACTTCACCAATCCCTTTTCCTTGTAATACCTCTCGGCGCCTGGATGCAGCGGCACCGGCATGCCGTCGAGCGCCTTGGCCGGGTCGATCGCCTTGGCGGCGGCGTGGGCAGCGGTGAGCTGGTCGAGATGCTCGAACAGCAGTTTTGTCATCTGGTAGGCGGTCTCGTCGGAGACATCGGCGCTGGTGATCAGGAAATTGCCGACGGCGGCGGTCGCAACATCCTCGGTCTGGCCCTCGTAGGTGCCCTTGGGGATGACCACGGAAAGATAGGGCGAGCCGATCTTAGCGACGTCCTCCGCCGGCACGGCAACGATGTTTACCGGCAATGAGGTGGCGAGGTCACGGATCGACGCGACCCCAAGGCCAGCCGACTGAAGCGTGGCGTCGAGCTGGCGGTTCTTGATCAGCTCCACCGATTCGGCGAAGGGCAGATATTCGATCCGCCCGAGGTCTTCGTATTTCAGCCCGGCAGCGGCAAATATCGTGCGGGCGTTGAGCTCGGTGCCTGAGGCCGGCGCGCCGACCGAAAGGCTCTTGCCCTTGAGATCGGCGAGCGTCTTGATGCCGGATTCCTTGCTGGCGACGATCTGGATGTAGTTGGGATAGATGGCGGCAATGCCGCGCAGCTTGTCGAGCTTGCCTGGGAAGCCTGCTTCGGTATTGCCTTCGGCGGCCAGCTTGACGGAATCGCCGAGCGCAAAGGCGATCTCGCCCTTGCCCTGCTGAAGCAGGTTGAGGTTTTCGACCGACGCTTTCGTCGCCTGCACCTGAGTACGCGCGCCTTCGATGCCCTTGCCGTAGATTTCCGACAGCGCGACGCCGAGCGGATAGTAGACGCCGGACGTGCCGCCGGTCAGCACGTTGATGAATTCCTGTGCCTTGACCGATACCGCGCCAAGGCCAAGCGACAGCGCCAGCACGCCGGCTGCAACAAATTTCGTCCTGAAATTGAGCATGCGATTTCCTCCCTGAAAATTCGCCGCCGTGCCCTCCTCGGCGGCACGAAGCGAGTTTAGACAGCGGGCGGGAAATGCCAACCCGCAATAGCAGCGACTAGACGAACGACTAAGCAGTGCCGCAACACGTTGGCGCTTGCGCAAGGTCGCATCGCGGCAGAAAGATTTTTCCAGCGCTTGTCGAAATCCGGCAGGGCCGCGCGACATAAGTCCGGCTCGCAACGATGCGGCCTTCGAGAAACGGGAGAAGACCATGCGATACATGCTTTTGATCTATGGAAACGAAGCCGGGATGGCAGCCGCGCCAGCAGATGCGGTGACACAGATGTCGAGCGCGTACGTGGCCTACACCGAAGCGCTGAAGAAATCCGGCGCCTGGCTCGCCGGCGACCGGCTGAAGCCGACGCAATCCGCTACCTCGGTGCGGATGGCCAATGGCAAGACCAACGTGCTCGACGGCCCCTATGCCGACACCAAGGAGCAGCTTGCCGGCTTCTATATGATCGAAGCGGAGGACGTCGACGCCGCCATTGCCTGGGCGGCGCGCTGCCCGGGCGCCAGCACCGGCACGGTAGAGGTGCGGCCGATCTGGGAACTCACCATGTGATGCCGGAATTGCCCGATACTGCGCGGGCGGCGGCGGAAGCGGCCGCCCGGCAAAGCTACGGCAAGCTGGTCGCTTATCTCGCCGCACGCACGCGCGACGTGGCCGCTGCCGAGGACGCATTGGCCGATGCCTTTGCAGCGGCGCTCGAGCGTTGGCCACAGGCGGGCGTGCCCGACAAGCCGGAAGCCTGGCTGCTGGCGGTGGCACGCAAGCGCCGCGTCGACGCGGTCAGACGGCGGCTGACACGCGAGGCGGGCCGCGACCACCTCAGACTGATCGCCGAGGAGATGGAGGCGCGCATGGCCGAGGAAGACCTGCCGGACGAGCGGCTCAGGCTCATGTTTGCCTGCGCCCATCCCGCGATTGAGGCCGGCGTGCGAGCACCGCTGATCCTGCAGACGGTCCTGGGCTTCGACGCAGCGACCATCGCCTCGGCTTTTCTTGTCTCGCCAGCCACGATGAGCCAGCGCCTGGTGCGCGCCAAGACGCGAATTCGCGAGACAGGCATTCCGTTCCGCGTGCCGGAGCGGGCCGAGCTCGGCGAGCGGCTGGGCACCGTTCTGGAAGCGATCTACGCGGCGTTTGCCGAAGGTTGGTCCGACCCGGCCGGCACCGAAACGCGGCGCCGCAATCTCGCGACCGAAGGCATCTGGCTCGGCCGTTTGATCGCCTCGCTGATGCCGGATGAGCCGGAAGCACTCGGTCTGCTGGCGCTGATGCTGTTCGCCGAGGCGCGGCGTGCAGCCCGGCGCAATGCGGCGGGTGACTATGTGCCGCTGGCCGAGCAGGATCTTGCATTGTGGGACGATACCCTGATCGATGAAGCGGAGGCGCTGCTCGGGCGCGCGGCCGCCGAGGGTGTTGTCGGCCGCTACCAGCTCGAGGCCGCCGTGCAATCCGCCCATACGACACGGCGGCTGACCGGTTGTACCGACTGGGTCGCGATCAAGGAGCTCTACGACGCGCTGTCGGTGATTGCCGGCTCGCCGGTGGTGTCGATCAACCGTGCGGTGGCGATTGCCGAGGCCGAAGGTGCTTCAGAAGGATTGGGCGCGCTTGATCAACTCAGCGGCGACAAGCGGCTGTATGACTATCAACCTTACTGGGCCGCCCGCGCGGGCCTGCTGGCCAGACTCGGCAAAGTTCCACAAGCGAGCGAGGCCTATGACCGGGCTATCGGCCTCGAACGAGATCCGGCCGTGCGCCGGTTCCTGCAGGAACGACGGGCAGGGCTCGGCCGCGCGGAAAGACACTGAGACAAGGCGGAGTGCTTAGGCCGGCCACATGTCGTGGGAAGCATTCAGCCTCTTCATCACCCGATGTTCCCGCAAATTGGCCCACAGGCGTTCGATGTTCGGCCAAGCGGTTGGAACCTTCGCGACCTCCGGATGCCAGGCCACCAGCATGACGAGATAGATGTCGGCCAGCGAGAGTTGGTCGCCGGCCAGCCAGTCGCGGCCGTCGAGGGCGGCATCGAGAATGGCGAGGCTGCGATCCATTTCCGAGACCGCCGCCTGTTTGACAGCGTCCACGCCCCGGGGATCGGTCGTGTAGCGATGAGCGTAGAAGAACCGCAGGTCAGCCGAATAGATGACGGAGGACATGAAAAACATCCAGCGCAGGAAGTCGGCGCGGTCAGCCGAACTTGCTGCGGGCGCCAGTCCTGCTTCGGGGTGGCGCTCGGCCAGCAGGATGCAGATCGCCGCCGATTCGGTCATCGAGCGTCCGTCCGGCAAGATCAGGACCGGCACCTGGTTCAAGGGGCTGATATCTAAAAAGGCCTGGTCGGGTCGGCCCTTCGGAACGTCGATCTGGTCGAAAGGCACGCCCGCCAAAGCGAGCGCCGCCTCGACGACAAAGCCGCCGGTATTGGCACGCGTATAGAGCTTGTACATAAAGTCCTCCACCTGCCGGGCAGCGACGATTGATACGGAAGTGACCCGCCGCTCAAGCGAACGACGCCCGCCACAGGTGGTTTTTCAGCGGTCCACGCCGACGCGTGATACTGAGTATTTGATGTCGGAGGGCATCGCGAAGGATCGCTACTGACCGGTCAAAAACGCTCGTGTCTAAGCGCCCAATCCCTCGAACAGGATCGTCGAGAGATAGCGCTCGGCGAAGGAGGGGATGACGACGACGAGGTTCTTGCCCTTGTTCTCGGGCCGCGAGCCGACGACGATCGCCGCTTGCAGGGCGGCCCCCGACGAGATGCCGACCGGCACACCTTCGAGCCGAGCGACGAGCCGTGCATTGGCAACCGAATCCTCGTTCGAGACCTTGACGATCTCGTCATAGATCGTCGTGTCGAGGATTTTTGGCGCGAAGCCGGCGCCAATGCCCTGGATCTTGTGCGGGCCTGGCTGGCCGCCCGACAGCACCGGCGAGGCTTCCGGTTCGACGGCGACGACATGCACCGAGGGCTTGCGCTTCTTCAGCACCTGGCCGACGCCGGTGATGGTGCCGCCGGTCCCGATGCCGGCAACGAAGATATCGACTTCGCCATGGGTGTCGTTCCAGATTTCCTCGGCCGTGGTGCGGCGATGGATTTCCGGATTGGCCGGGTTTTCGAATTGCTGCGGAATGACAGCGTCGGGCAGCGTTGCCGCCAGCTCGTCCGCCTTGGCGATGGCGCCCTTCATGCCTTTCGGCCCTTCGGTCAGCACCAGTTCGGCACCGAGCAGAGCCAGCATCTTGCGGCGTTCGACGGACATGGTTTCCGGCATGGTCAGGATCAGCTTGTAGCCCTTGGCAGCGGCGGCAAAGGCGAGCGCGATGCCGGTATTGCCCGAGGTCGGCTCGATCAGGGTGGTCTTGCCGGGCGTAATCCTGCCGGAAGCCTCCAATGCCTCGATCATCGACACGCCGATGCGGTCCTTGACCGAGGCGATCGGGTTGAAGAATTCGAGCTTGGCCAGCAGATTGGCGACGACACCCTTCTCCCTGGCGAATTTATCAAGCCGCACCAGCGGCGTGTCACCGATCGTCTCGGTGATCGAATTGTAGATGCGGCCGCGGCCGGGCACGTGTGTGGGGGTGGCGGGCTTGTTCATTGATTTCCTCCCAGAGGTAAAGCGGCAAGACTCGCGCGGGCATAGGATAGAGCCATCCACCGCGCAAGATAGGCTGTCGATCGAAAAATATCCGAGTGAAGTTCGTGCTGAGTACCCCCGCCTTTGCAAGGCGTGGCAATCGTTGGGCGGATTGGCGAAAGAGATCTATTGGCGGGCGGCAATTGCCGCCGCCGCGCCGACCATAAAGCCGGCGGCGGTGCGGTTGAGTGCCCTCAGCGCCCGCGGCGACTTCAGGAACCAGCGCGCCTTGGCCGCCAGCGCCAGATAGGGCACCAGCACGACGAGCAGGACGACGATGGTGAGCGCGACGAGGATGCCGTAATCGGCCAGCGTGATCGTCTTCAGATCGACGATGGTCGGGGTGATGGCAAGATAGAAGATCATCGTCTTCGGATTGCCGAGCGTGACGGCAAGGCCGGCTACAAAGCTGGATGCCAAGCCGCCCTTGCCTTTCTTCGCCTCCACCGTTTCGGGCGTGATGCCGCTCGTCCAGAAACGCCAGCCAAGAAAGGCGAGGTAGGCGACGCCCAGCCATTTGATGGCCAGGAAGACCATGCCGAAAGTCTGTGCGACGAAAGCCAGGCCGAGCACCACGGCAGTGAGATAGGTCAGGTCGCCGAGCATCAGCCCGAACGACATGGCCAGCGACGAGTGGAAGCCGGAACCCAGAGCACGCGCAACAAGCGCGGTGACGCCTGGGCCGGGGATGGCCGCGGCGATGCCGAGGGCAGCACTATAGGCGAGGAACCCGGTGAGTGTCATGATTGGCGCTTGTCGCACAATGTTGAAGTTGGGTGAATTCCCTCGGGCCGGATTCGATTGCGCCAGCGCAGCAGGCGACACCGCCGTTCAGGAGCGGCCGTCTTCGTAGGTAACGCGCCAGATGGTGCCGTTACCGTCCTCTGTGACGATCAGGGAGCCGTCCTTGGCCATCGCGACACCGACCGGGCGGCCCCAGACGGCGTCGTTCGAGATGACGAAGCCGGTCATGAAGTCCTCATATTCGCCTGTCGGCTTGCCATCCCTGAATTTGAGCCTCACCACCTTGTAACCGGTCCTAGCGCCACGGTTCCACGAACCATGCATGGCGACGAAGGCGTCACCCTGATAATCCGCCGGGAAGTTCTTGCCGTCGTAGAAGGCTATATTCATCGGCGCCGAATGCGCCTGCATCAATACATCGGGGACAGTGGCCTTGCCGGCGAGGTCTGGCCGCTCGCCCTGATGGCGCGGATCCTCGTTATTGCCGATGTAGTACCAAGGCCAACCATAGAATCCGCCGTCCTTGACCGCCGTTGCAAATTCGAACGGCACATTGTCGCCGAGTTCGTCGCGCTCATTGACGACGCACCACACTGCGCCGGTGGCGGGCTGCACGGTCATGCCCGTACAGTTGCGCAGGCCGGTGGCGACAGTTCGCGGATTTTTCCCATCCGGGTCAAAGGCGAGCACATCGGCACGGCCGTCCTCGGAGCCCCAGGCCGCCCCGAGCGGCTTTGATTTGGCCCAGGCGTCGAGGCCGCTATCCGGCTCCTTGCCTATATCCTCGGCGACGTTCGAGGCGGAGCCAACCGACAAATAAAGCGTTTTGCCGTCCTGCGAGAAGGCGATGTCGCGGGTCGTGTGACCACCCGACGGGATTTGGGCGACAATGGTTTCTGGTTTGCCGGATGTCTTCAGGTCGCCATCGCGATAGGGGAAGCGGACGATGCTGTCGCTGTTCGCGACATAAACCCATTGCGGTTTGTCTCCTGGCGGATAGAAGGCGATGCCGTAGGGATAATTAAGCCCCTTGGCGAAGATCGCTTTCTCGATGGGCCTGGCGCTGCCCTCGGCGAGACGATAGACGCGTATTTGGTCGGCATGGCTGTTGGCAACAAACAGGTCGCCATTCGGAGCGACGCGCACGACACGTGGATTGACGATGCCGGATGCGATCATTTCAGCCGAAAAGCCGGACGGCAATTCTGGCTTGGCGCTTTCGGGCCGTTCCGCCACGCCGGCGCCGTTCGAAGCGGATTGGGCGGGGTCGGCTGCCGGCATGTCTCGCGGCCCAATCAGGCGTCGGACGCCAGGCCTGTCGGCGTGCCAATCGCCAAACGCGGCTTCGCCTTTGAGCACATTCTGGTCCGCCTGCTGGGCGGCTGCCGGTGTCGCAACAAGGAGGGCAGCGGCCAAGGCCGCAAAGCCGCCAGATCGGATCATCAACGTCCTCCGGGATTCGCCTCGAACAGGGGCAAACGGCATCAGGCATTGATCGTTCCAAGCGGCCGTCCAGCACACGAGGATTTGAAGCCGAACCCGTTCAGTTGCCAGAGGCGTAAAAGTCGTCGTCGAGGCGCTTTTCCAGCGCGACCAGATCGGCCGGCAGCGGTAAACCCATCGCCCGCATCTCTTGCAGCTTCTCGCGCAACTGCTCTTGTACCTCGTGCTGATCCTCTGGCTGGTTGATCATTTCTTCGAGCAGCAGACTGATCTGGGCCTTGAACGATTCCAGCGCCATTCTTTTCTCCTCCTTGCGGCAGGCCCGCGGCGGCTCCTAGCTCAGCATGCGCGAAATCAGCTGCGCCGTATAGTCGACCATCGGTACTATGCGCGCATAATTCAGCCGCGTCGGCCCGATGACGCCGAGCGCACCGACGACACGCGCGTCCTTGTCGCGATAGGGTGCCACCACCAGCGAGGAGCCAGACAGCGAAAACAGCTTGTTTTCCGAACCGATGAATATGCGCACGCCTGGGCCTGCCTCGGCGAGGTCGA
The DNA here is from genome assembly GCF_040319155.1 of Mesorhizobium sp. M0954. Classification (NCBI taxonomy): domain Bacteria; kingdom Pseudomonadati; phylum Pseudomonadota; class Alphaproteobacteria; order Hyphomicrobiales; family Phyllobacteriaceae; genus Mesorhizobium; species Mesorhizobium sp. M0954. The sequence continues at coordinate 146,803 of NZ_JAMYNR010000014.1, forward strand.
GAAGCTGGATCAGCCCATCCTGCGTCTCCAGATCCTCAAACAGATGCCGCAGCAATTCTATGTCGGCCTGGGCAGTGACGTTTTCCAGGAGATTGGCGCGACCGCGCACGATAAGCCGCCCAGGCACGCCGCTTTCAGCGCCTGCCCAGACCGCCAGGCCCTTCTCGACCAGATCCTGCGACAGCGTGTCGAGGGCCGCCCTGGTCTCTTCCTTGATGCGGGCGATCTCGACCCGCGCCTCGGCCAGGGTGCGACCGCGGATATGGGCGTTGAGGAAGTTAGAGGCTTCGTGCAATTGCGAGATGGTGATGCCGGCGGGCAGATCGATGACGCGATTTTCGACGTCGCCGTTCTGCGAGACCAGCACGGCCAGCGCCTTGGTCGGCTCGAGCTGGATGAATTCGATGTGCTTAAGCGCCGCCTCATTCTTGGCGGCGAGCACGAGGCCGGCGCCGCGCGACATCCCGGACAGCATCTGGCTGGCCTCGGTCAGCATATGCTCCAGCGTCGCGCCCGAGCCGGAGGCGCGCACCTGGGCCTCGATGGTGCGGCGCTCCTCGTCGGAGAGGTCACCAAGTTCCATGAAAGCATCGACGAAGAAGCGCAGGCCTGCCTGGGTCGGCAGCCGGCCAGCCGAAATGTGCGGCGCATAGATCAGGCCGAGATGCTCAAGGTCGCTCATCACGTTGCGGATGGTGGCCGGCGACAGCGACGACGGCAGGATGCGCGACAAGCTGCGCGAACCGACCGGCTCGCCATCCCTCAAATAGGAATCGACAATACGCCGGAAGATGTCGCGCGAACGCATGTCGAGCGATTGAAGCGCGGGCGATTGCAGCGCGTGCGACGGGAGCACGTGCGACTGCAAACCGGGATCGACTGCCTTTGTCATTTCGAGCCAAAAACCTCCGCCCCGAAGATATAGACTTCCGCGGTGTCGGCGCAACCGGTCCATTTTCCTTTGCGCCTCACGCCCCGTGCGGCTACAAGCCGGCCAAGATTCCCCGGCCAAGATTCCGAAGAAAGAAAGAAGCCTGAATGCGCCCTTCCAAACGTCAATTCGACGAAATGCGCCCCATCTCCTTCGAGCGCGGCGTCTCCAAGCATGCGGAAGGCTCGTGCCTGGTGAAGTTCGGCGACACGCATGTGCTGTGTACGGCCAGCTTGGAGGAAAAGGTGCCGGGCTGGATGCGCAACTCCGGCAAGGGCTGGGTGACGGCGGAATACGGCATGCTGCCGCGTTCGACCGGCGAGCGCATGCGCCGCGAGGCTTCGTCCGGCAAACAAGGCGGCCGCACGCTGGAAATCCAGCGGCTGATCGGCCGCTCCCTGCGCGCCGTGGTCGATCTGCAGGCGCTCGGCGAGCAGCAGATCACCGTCGACTGCGACGTGATCCAGGCCGACGGCGGCACGCGCACCGCTTCGATCACCGGCGGCTGGGTGGCGCTCTACGACTGCCTGCGCTGGATGGAAGCCCGCCAGATGGCGAGCCTGAGCAAGGTGCTGAAGGATCACGTTGCGGCAATCTCCTGCGGAATCCATGATGGCCAGCCGGTCATCGACCTCGACTACATCGAGGATTCCTCGGCCGGCACCGACGCCAATTTCGTCATGACCGGCAAGGGCGGCATCGTCGAGATCCAAGGCACGGCCGAGGGCGAGCCGTTCTCGGAAGAGCAGTTCGCGGCGCTGATGGGGCTCGCCAAGAAAGGCATTCAGCGCCTGGTCAGCTTGCAGCAAATGGCGGTGGCTTAGCTGCGGTCAATATTGATGAGATTGGCGATCCTGTGACTCCTTCCGCAATCCTGGAATCAGCACTCTACGTGACCGACCTTGCTGCCGCGGAACGGTTCTATTCGGGCGTGCTCGGGCTCGATCTGCTCGGTAAGGTCGATGGCAGGCATCTCTTCTTCCGCTGCGGCGACGGCGTGCTGCTTATCTTCAATGCCGAGGCCACCAAAGTGCCGCCGCGGGCCGACGCCAAGCTGCCCGTGCCGCCGCATGGCGCGGTCGGCCAGGGCCATCTTTGCTTCGCCGCAAGCGCGGATGAAATCCCACGCTGGAAAGCGCATCTTGAGGCGAAGAAAATCGCCATCGAAAGCGAGTTCGAGTGGCCGCAAGGCGGCCGCTCGATCTATATTCGCGATCCCTCCGGCAATTCGATCGAATTCGCCGAGCCACGAATTTGGGGCATCTGATGCATTCGCCAACTATTCATTCGCTTGATGGGCATAAGATCATCGTCGCAAGCCACAACGCCGGCAAATTGCGAGAATTCGCCGATCTGATGGCGCCATTCGGCATTGAAGCGAAGTCCGCAAAGGAATACGGCCTGCCGGAACCGGACGAGACCGGCACCACTTTCGAGGAGAACGCCCTCATAAAAGCCTTGGCCGCCGCCAAGGCCACTGGATTGCCGGCGCTGTCGGACGATTCCGGCCTGTGTGTCGATGCGCTCGACGGCGCACCCGGCGTCTACACCGCCAACTGGGCTGAGACGCCGGACGGCTCCCGCGACTTCGGCATGGCCATGCAGCGCACGGAAGTGGCCTTGCAAGAAGTTGGCGCGATCACGCCTGCCCAGCGCAAGGGCCGCTTTGTCGCGGTCATCTGCCTGGCCTTCCCCGATGGCCAGGCGGAATATTTTCGCGGTGAGGTCGAGGGCACGCTGGTATGGCCGCCGCGCGGCGAGCTCGGCTTCGGCTACGATCCGGTGTTCTTGCCCGATGGGTTCGAGAAGACCTTCGGCGAGATGAGCGCGAAGGACAAGCATGGCTGGAAGCCCGGCCAGCCAACCGCATTGTCGCACCGTGCCCGCGCCTTCCAGAAATTCGCGCAAGCCCGATTGGCCGCCGTATGACCATGCTGCTCGACCGCAGGCCTGGTTTCGGCGTCTACGTCCACTGGCCGTTCTGCGCGGCCAAATGCCCGTATTGCGACTTCAACAGCCATGTCCGCCACCAGCCGGTCGACCAGGAGCGTTTTGCCCGCGCCTTCGAGGCCGAGCTGGCGACGATGCGCGGCCGCACCGGGCCGCGCGAGGTGACCAGTATCTTTCTTGGCGGCGGCACGCCATCGCTGATGAAACCGCAGACCGTGGCGGCGGTGCTGGATGCAGTGGCGAAGAACTGGACGGTGCCTGATGGCATCGAGGTGACACTGGAGGCCAATCCCTCCTCCGTCGAGGCCGAGCGCTTTCGCGGCTATCGCGCGGCCGGCGTCAACCGGGTATCGCTTGGCGTGCAGGCGCTGCACGACAAGGATCTGCGCTTCCTCGGCCGTTTGCACAATGTCGATGAGGCCCTGCATGCGATCGGCCTGGCGCGCGAGATATTCCCACGGCTGTCGTTCGACCTGATCTACGCGCGGCCCGGTCAGACGCCGGAAGCGTGGCAGGCGGAGCTCGAGCAGGCGATCGGCCACGCCGCAGACCATCTGTCGCTCTATCAGCTGACCATCGAGGAAGGCACGCCGTTCCATGCGCTGCATGCGGCAAGGAAGTTCATCATTCCAGACAATGAGCTTGCCGCCGATCTCTATGCGTTGACACAGGAGATCACCGCCGCGCGCGGACTGCCGGCCTACGAGATTTCCAACCATGCCAGGCCCGGCGCCGAAAGCCGGCACAATCTCACCTACTGGCGTTATGGCGAATATGTCGGCGTCGGTCCCGGCGCGCATGGCCGGTTCGTCGAAAATGGCCGGCGCGTGGTGACGATCGCCGAGAAAATGCCGGAGACTTGGGCCAATCTGGTCGAGGCCAAGGGCCATGGCGTTACCGGCGGCGAGATCCTGACGCGGTCGGAAGAGGCCGACGAGTTCCTGCTGATGGGGCTGAGGCTGGCGGAAGGCATCGACCTTTCCCGCTACGAGGCATTTTCAGGGCGCGGCCTGTCGACGGCACGGCTGTCGGTACTGCAGGACGAAGGCCTGGTGGCGCCGATCGGCAATGCGCGCCTGCGCGCCACGCCGGCCGGCATGATCGTGCTCGATGCGGTCGTGGCGGATTTGGCCAGATAGCACGTTGAAGAACGTTCTCTTCATCTGCAGCCAGAATCGCTTGCGCAGCCCGACGGCGGAGCAGGTGTTTTCCAAGCGGCGGGACATCGAGGTCGCTTCGGCCGGCACTAATCACGATGCCGACATTCCGTTGACGCATGAACTCGTCGCCTGGGCCGACATCATCTTCGTGATGGAAAAAACGCACCGCGCCAAACTGCAGCAGAAATTCAAGACAAGCCTGAAAAAGGCTCGGGTAATCTGCCTCGATATTCCCGACGACTATGCATTCATGGACCCGGCTCTGGTGGGCCTGCTGGAGGCGCGTGTCTCGAAGTATCTGGGTTGAACGATACATCGCGGAGCATGCGCAACCGCGCTTCGAGAACTGTCTCGACCGATCGCTAAGGTTTGCGGGGTCAAGCCTCGTGCTTGTGGCGGTGTTTGGCGCGATCTTTTTCGCTGGTCTCTCCGGAACGGACCGGCTTGATCTCGCTTTTGTCGCGTGAGGCATGGTGCTGGTCGTCTGTGGAATGTGACGCTGCGCCATCGCGGGCGCTTTTTGTTTCGAGGCGGGTGATGAAAATGTCGAAGCGATTGGGCATCGTCCGGTCAGTGCTCCATCGTGCGGTCGGTTTCGTTTGCGGGCTTGCTCTCTGCCGATCGCTGGCGTGCAAGCGGCTTCTTGGCTCTGCCATCTGCGGCTTCGGCAGGCAGGTTCTTGTCGCATGGCGCGGCGAAGCGTTTGCGGCCGGCATAGTAGGGTTCGAAAACGTCCTGTATCGTCAGGCTGTTCATCCTGCTCCTCCCGAGATCAGGTGTAAAATTCGCCGGCAACGGTTTCGTTCCCTACTGTGGCGAAGGCATGGCGGCTGGTTCACGTCGGCATCCCTTTTGGAACCAGGGCCTTTGCAACCCAGGCTTTTGCAACCAAGCGTGAGCCGTGCCAAACAGGGTCGAACGGAGTTGTGCAGGTGACCGGCGAATCGGCCAAACGCAGTTACGTGGTCGGGCAGACCGAAATCGCCGCCCGGCCGCTCGAGCCGGCGCTCTACCTGGTGGCGACGCCTATCGGCAATCTCGCCGACATCACGCTGCGCGCGCTGGAAACGCTCGCCGCCGCCGATATCGTCGCTTGCGAGGACACACGTGTCAGCCGCGTGCTGCTCGACCGCTACGGCATCCGCCGCCGCACCACCGCCTACCACGAGCACAATGCCGGCGAGGCCGGACCGAAGCTGATCGCGGCGCTCGAGGCCGGCCAAAGCGGAGCGCTGATCGCGGATGCCGGCACGCCGCTCATCTCCGACCCCGGCTACCGGCTGGTCGGTGAGGCGCTGGAACGTGGCATTCGTGTCGTGCCGATCCCCGGCCCATCAGCAGCACTTGCCGCCTTGACGGCATCCGGCCTGCCCTCGGACGCGTTTCTGTTTGCCGGCTTCCTGCCGGTGAAGTCCGGGCAGCGGCTGACGCGGCTGGAAGCGCTGAAGGCGGCGCCAGCAACGTTGATCTTATTCGAATCGCCGCGCCGGCTGGCCGAGACGCTCAGTGCCATGGTCGAGGTGCTGGGCGGTGCCCGCAAGGCGGCGATCGGCCGCGAGCTGACCAAGACTTTCGAGGAGATGCGGACCGGCACCCTGCAATCGCTCGCCAGCCATTATGCGGGAGCCGATACGCCCAAGGGTGAAATCGTCATCTGCGTCGGCCCGGCCGATGCGGTCGCTGATGAGCCAGAAGACATCGACCGGCTGCTGCTTTCGCTCGCCGCCGAGATGCCGGCCTCCAAGGCAGCGGCGGAAGCCGCCAAGATGACGGGTGGCCAGAAGCAGGCGCTCTATCGTCGGCTGCTCGACCTCAAGAATGCCGGAAGAGACGGGACCGGCGGAGGCGGCGATGGCTGAACGGCCGAGCGCCAGCCGGCAAAAGGCCTACCGGCGCGGCCATCACGGCGAATGGCTGGCGGCGGCGGCGCTGATGCTGAAAGGCTACCGAATTCTTGCACGCCGCCACCGCACCAGGTTCGGCGAGATCGACCTGATCGCACGGCGTGGCGATCTGGTGCTGATTGTCGAGGTCAAGGCGCGCCGCACGCTGATGGAGGCAATGGAAGCCGTCGGTCGCGAATCGGAGCACCGCATCGAAGGCGCCGCCGATTTCTGGCTGTCGCGCCAATCCGACTACGGAAAATTATCGGTGCGCTTCGACATGGTGGCGGTGCTGCCGTGGCGCTGGCCGGTGCATGTCAAGAATGTGTTTTACGGGCGAAACTAGGCCATTCTCGAAGTGGGGCCGTTTTGCTGCGCCTGCGGTTCAGATCATGGTTTGCCGATCTGTCAAGCATCCGCCCAGCGCTGACTGGAACAAAAGCGTTCCTGCGTTGTTCCCCAATCGTCCTGATGTTCGACGGGCTGGTTCAAATGCCGGCCTGGGCAGTCCTCGTGGCAGCTATGCGAGGACAAAGGGATGGCGAGGCAAATGGATCCTGACGATCTCAACCCGGTACGGATCGTCACCGTGTTCGGCGGAACTGGCTTTCTCGGGCGCAGGATCGTGAAGCGGCTCCTGGAAAGAGGTTTCACGGTGCGCGCTGCATCTCGCCATCCGGCTCGCGTGGCCCTGGTCTTTTCCTCGATTACAAGGATGCCCGAGGCAGTCGAGGCGGATATATTGGATGCGTCCTCGATCAGGTCGGCCATTACCGGATCACAGGCGGTCGTGAATGCTGTCAGTCTTTACGTCGAGCACGGCGTCCAGACCTTTGAACGCGTGCATGTGAAAGCCGCGGCCGATCTCGCTGCCGCGTCGCGCGACCGCGCGATCGACCAGTTCGTCCTGATTTCAGGGATCGGCTCCGACCCTCAATCGGATTCGAATTACATAAGGGCGCGTGGGCGCGGAGAGGGTGCCGTGGAAAGCGCATTTCCCGGCGCTTTCATTGTGCGTCCCGCCGTCATGACAGGACCTGACGACGCTTTCCTCACGACCATTGTGAGGATGATACGCCTCCTGCCGGTCTATCCGCTGTTCGGCGATGGTGGCACACGGCTTCAGCCGGTCTATGTGGCGGACGTCGCCGAAGCAGTGAGCGGGCTGATCGACGGGCGAACCCACACGGGTTCATCCATATTCGAATTCGGTGGCCCGCGCATCTATACCTATAAGGAACTGCTTCGGGAGATCGCCCGACAGCTCGATACGCACGTCAAGCTGATGCCGGTGCCGTTTGCGGTATGGAACGCCTTGGCTGGCGTCGCGGAACTCCTCCCGGCTGCCCCCATAACGCGCAACCAGATCGATCTTATGCGTCAGGACAATGTGGCAGCAATCGACGCGCCTGGCCTGAAGGAACTCGACATCGAGCCGCGGGATATCGACGAGGTGATCCGTGCGATCGAACAGCGCCGTGGCGTAGGCTCGCGCTCGTCTCCGCCTTAGGACGGCCCCCTGATCCTGGCGGGAACCTATCGCCGCGCGACAGGTTGGTCGAGCTTGAAGCCGTGAAAGAAGGAAACGAACTATGGCCAGATGCGATCAATGCGGGAATGACTACGACAAGGCTTTCAAAGTGACGATGGCCGAGGAGACCTACACGTTCGACAGCTTCGAATGCGCGGTCCAGAAACTTGCTCCGATATGTCCGCATTGCGGATGCCGGATCATCGGACATGGCGTCGAACAGGATGACATCATCTACTGCTGCGCACATTGCGCCGCGGAGGAAGGTGCGAACGCGCTGACCGATCGCGCGCCTTGATGCACCTTCTTTGGCGTCTCCAGGGCGACCATTCCGAACGACTGCGCCGGGTCATCCCATATAGCCAGTGCTGTCAGCACGACGACGACCAGCCGAGGTCAAGACGCCGAGATCAAGGCCGCCGCACGTTGACGGAGGCAATGGATGCAGTCGGCCGCGAATTGGAGCACCGTATCGAAGGTGCCGGCGATTTCTGGCTGTCGCACCAATGGACTACGGAAAATTGTCGGTGCGCTTCGACAGAAGGCAGCGTGCGTCGTCTTGATCGCGCCAGAGCTGTCATGTTCTTGTACGTTCAAGAACCCGCGTTCGACGCGCTCGTTTAGACGCCGTTCCGTGGCAAGTCGGCTCCCACTTGGACGAGTCGCTCCACGACGGCGGCCGCCTCCTCTGGAATGGCGGGTATGGTGCCCGACTTCCGCGTCGATCCGAAATCGAGGCCGGCGAAAAAGAGACCTGGAACAACGCCGACGCCATCCTCGTGGACGGGCTGGCCGGCTGAATCGAGCGCGCCGGGAAGCCGAACCCATGAGAAATCGCCGGTGAAGCCCGTGCACCAGATCACTGATCTGATGCCGCTCGCCGTCCAGTCGAGGGAGCGGATCGGAGGATCGGGCAAGCTCGGTTCAATCGTCTCGGCTGGATCATCCTCGGCCAGTGGCGCATCGAGGCCGGCGCGCTCGATGTACTCGTCAACCAGGCGCTTGGCATTCGCGGAGACCTCGTCGGCAAATCGCATATGGTCGTCGAGCTCGTCGCCGAAGACGAGGTTGCCGTTCTCCACACCCCTGAAGCGGCCGAGCAGCACCACGCCCTGTGCACTCAGCGATTGCAGGCTGATCGTATGGGTCGCGCCGACCAGCGCGCGGGCCTGCAGCTTGCCGGAGGGGAGGACGAGTTCCTTGCGCGGAACGTCGAGAAAACCGGACAGCGTCAGCCATTTAAGTATGTTGCCCCCGCGGTAGCGCCGCACCCAACGGCCGTTGCGGCTGGTCGCCAAAAAGACCGCACGTCCGGCCAGCGCCAGATCCTCGGCGATCTGGCCGCCCGACTGACCGCTGCCGACCACCAGCACCGCGCCACTCTCGAACTCGGCCGGGTTGCGATAAGCCGAGGAATCGACTTGGCGAATTGCGGTTGGCAAATCCGCCGACCCTGCTGGCCGGACCTGCCGATTCTGGTCGCCGGTGGCGATCACCACATTGCGCGCCAGAAATGCCCCGTCCGTCGTGGTGATGCGAAAGATCCCGTCGTCTCTCGTCAGCTCTTGCGCCGGAGTTTGAGTGCTTACCGGCAGACGGTGCCGCTCGGCATAGCCTTCGAGATACGCGACAAATTCGTGGTGGGTTATCGCGCCCCACGGCTCGGGCCCCTCGTAGGAATCACCGGGTAAGATGGAGCGAATGGTCGGCGAATTCAGTCGAAACGAGTTCCACCGCTGCGTTCGCCACGTTTCGCCAATCCGGCCTCGATCGAGCACACGGTGGTCGCGGCCCTGCCGTTTCAAGAAGTAGCTGACGCCGAGTCCCGCCGGACCGGCGCCAATAACGAGGGCGTCAAGAACTTCGCTCACGCATTCCCCCTGCCAACCATACGTCCACAAGATCGTATGGCTCGACTTCGGGCAAGAATAGAGTTCCGGCTGGGATTGCGCTATCCGCGCCGGCTCATCCCCAGATGGCCAGCCCCGCCAGGCCGACGATGCCGACGACCAGCCGCCACCAGCCGAACAGCGCGTAGCCATGGCGCGAGACGTAGTCGAGCAGGAAGCGCACGACGATTAGCGCGGTGACGAAGGCGGCGACGAAACCGACGGCGATGATGGGCAGGTCGGCGCTGCTCAGCACATTGCGGTTCTTGAACAGGTCGAAGGCGAAGGCGCCGACCATCGTCGGGATGGCAAGGAAGAAGGAGAATTCCGCCGCCGCCCGTTTGTCGACCCCGAGCAGCAGCGCGCCGACGATGGTCGAACCCGAGCGCGACGTGCCGGGGATCAGCGACAGGCACTGAAACAGCCCGATCTGCAGATAAAGCCTGGTCGGAAACCGCTCGACATCGTGGTAATAGGGCTTCGGCTTCATGCGATCGACCAGCAGCAGGATGACACCGCCGATGATCAGCATGATGCAGATCAGCCGCGGCGATTCGAACAGCACCGTCTTGATGAAATCGTGCGCCAGCGCGCCGATAATGGCCGCCGGCAGGAATGCGATGAGGATGCCAAGGACGAAATGCCGCGTCAGCCGATCGTAGGGCAGCTCGAGCAGCATCTTCCAGAGACGGCGGAAATAGACGCTGAGAATCGCCAATATGGCGCCGAGCTGGATCAGGATCTCGAAGGCCTTGCCGGTCGAATGAAAGCCGAGGAAATGGCCGGCAAGCAGGATATGACCGGTTGAAGACACCGGAATAAACTCGGTCAGGCCCTCGAGCATGCCGAGCAGCAGCGCTTCGACGACGGTCTGGCTTTCCATGGCAACCTCGGCGTTGGAGTGAGGGCGTGAGAAAAGGGCTTGCTTGTCACGGCGCGGAACTCCCCCTATAGGTCGCAGCACCCTGACAGCCCCTGAATCGGGCGGCCAAGACTTACCGGCGCAGCCGGCGATTTGCCAGTGCGCTCTATTATCGCGGGACCATGCTGACGCTTTTCCACCATCCGATGTTCGCCAGCTGCCGCTTCGTCCGCCTCGCCTTTGGCGAGTATGGCGAGGAACTGGCGCTGATCGAAGAGAAGCCGTGGACGCGGCGCAAGGAGTTCCTGGCGCTGAACCCGGCCGGCACGCTGCCGATCCTGCTCGCCGAAGGCGACGTGCCGATCGTTGGCGCAGTGGTCATTGCCGAATATCTCGACGAGACGCGCGGGGTACTCAAGCGCGACAAGCGGCTGTTCGCCGAGGATCCGATGGAGCGCGCCGAAATCCGACGGCTGACCGATTGGTACCTCAACAAGGCGGAAAGCGAGGTTACCCGGCACCTAGTGCGCGAGCGCGTCCTGAAGCCGGTCATGCCGGAAACGGCAGGCGGCGGCTCGCCCGATTCGGCGGCGATCCGCGCCGCCCGCGCCAATATCCGCCAGCACATGAAATACACCAACTGGCTGGCCGGCACCCGTCATTGGCTGGCCGGCAACAAGGTCACCTATGCCGATCTCGCGGCGGCGGCGGCACTGTCGGTGCTCGACTATCTCGGCGAGATCGACTGGCGCGAACACAGCGCCGCGCGCGAATGGTATACAAGGGTGAAATCACGGCCTTCGTTCCGGCCGCTTCTGTCCGACCGGGTGCGCGGCCTGTCGCCGGTGTCACATTATGCGGACCTCGATTTCTGATACGGCAAAGCTGCGCGCGCTGATCGACCGCGAGGCGCGGAATGCCGGCTTCGACGCCATTGCCGTCACCACGCCCGATGCGATTCCGCAGGCGCCGGAACGGCTGGCCGAATTCGTTGCCGACGGCTTTCACGGCTCGATGGGCTGGATTGCCGAAACGCTCGAGCGGCGAGGCAAACCGACGACGCTTTGGCCAGAGGTCCGCTCGATCATCGTGCTGGCGATGAATTACGGCCCCGACCACGACCCACGCGACATCCTGGCAAAGCGCGACCGCGGCGCGATCTCGGCCTATGCGCAGAACCGCGACTATCATGACGTGATGAAAGGCCGGCTGAAGGAGATCGCCGGCAAGATCGTGGCGCGCGCCGGCGGGGACGTGAAAGTGTTTGTCGACACCGCGCCGGTGATGGAAAAGCCGCTGGCCGAGGCGGCCGGCCTCGGCTGGCAAGGCAAGCACACCAACCTGGTCAGCCGCGCGCATGGCTCCTGGCTGTTCCTCGGCACCATCTTCACGACGGCCGAGCTGGTGCCGGACGCGCCTGAGAACGATCATTGCGGCTCCTGCCGGGCCTGCCTCGACGCCTGCCCGACGGACGCCTTTCCGGCGCCTTACCGGCTCGATGCGCGGCGCTGCATTTCATACCTCACCATCGAGAACAAAGGACCGATCCCGCATGAGTTCCGGGAAAAGATCGGCAATCGCATCTATGGCTGCGACGACTGCCTGGCCGCCTGCCCGTGGAACAAGTTCGCCCAAGCCGCTTCGGAGGCAAAGCTTGCCGCCCGCGCGGACTTGCGCGAACCGCCGCTCGCCGAGCTGCTGCGTCTCGACGACACTGCCTTCCGCACGCTTTTTTCGGGCTCGCCGATCAAGCGCATCGGCCGCGACCGTTTTATCCGAAACGTGCTGATAGCGGCCGGCAATTCCCAGGACTTGTCGCTGGCCGGCGCCGTTCGCGCGCTGCTCGACGACGCCTCGCCCCTGGTTCGCGGAGCTGCGGTATGGGCGCTGTCGCGGCTGGTGCCGGGTCGGGAGTTCGCCGAACGTGCCGCAGCCGCTTTGCAAGCAGAACATGACGAGGCGGTGAGAGGCGAATGGCTTCTGGCCCTGCCAAAGCCGATCGAGGCGCATACATGACAAAAAAGCAGATTTTCATCTTCGGCGCCGGTTATTCGGGCAGGGCCTTCGCCCGCGCCAACAGGGATGCCGACACAACGATCTTCGGTACAACACGGTCGCTGGAAAAATTCGCGGCGCTGCGGCAAGCCGGTATCGTGCCGCTGCGTTTCGATGGCACGCTGACCTCCGAAATCGGCGATGCCCTTGGGAAGACAACCCATCTCGTCGTCTCGGTCGCGCCGGACAAGGCCGGCGACCCGATGCTGGGCGCGGCACGCGAGGAGATCGCGGCCAACATGCCGGAGCTCGAATGGATCGCCTATCTCTCCACCGTCGGCGTCTATGGCGACCGTGGCGGCAATTGGGTGGACGAGGCCGCCGAATGCCGGCCGTTGTCGAAGCGGTCGGTGATGCGTGTTGCAGCCGAGCAGGATTGGCTACAATTGGGCCATGACATCCACCGGCCGGTGGCGATCCTGCGGCTTTCCGGCATTTACGGGCCGGGCCGCAACGCCCTGGTCAACCTGGAAAACGGCACTGCGCGGCGGCTGGTCAAGCCGGGCCAGGTGTTCAACCGCATCCATTGCGACGATATTGCCGGTGCGCTCTGGCATCTCGCCGAGGGCAATCGCGGCGGCATCTTCAACGTCACCGACGACCTGCCGGCGCCGCCGCAGGACGTCGTCGCCTATGCCGCCCAATTGATGGGCATCGAGCCGCCGCCCGAAATTCCGTTCGAGACCGCCCAACTTTCGCCCATGGCGCGGTCTTTCTACAGCGAGAACAAGCGTGTCGCCAACGCGGCAATCAAGGCGGCCGGTTATGGCTTTCGCTTTCCCGACTATCGCTCGGCGCTCGATGCCATGTGGGCGAGCGGCGACTGGCGCGACGGCGAGGCGCGCAGCCCGATGAAACGGTCATGATCGATACGTTGCGCGGGCTATGGTATGATGCGGTTCAAATCGCGGAGGGGTCCAGCTTGGGGAAGACGTTAGCGCGAGCCTTGCCGGGCAAAACGCTGCTGCTGACGGCAGTACTGGCCATCGCCGGCTTGGCGGCGCTTGCAACGCAGCCAGGGAGCGCCGAGCAACGGGCAAAGGACCTGTTCGGCGCCAAAAAGCTGCCGGCACTCGCAGCAGCGCAATCGATCGGCTTTTATTCCAAAGGCTGTTTTTCCGGCGGCGTCGCCCTACCCATGGACGGCCGGCACTGGGAGGTGATGCGACCGTCGCGCAATCGTCGCTGGGGCCATCCGGCAATGATCGCGCTGATCGAGAAACTGTCGCGCGATGCCGCTGCCGACGGCTGGCCGGGCTTGCTGATCGGCGACATCTCGCAACCGCGCGGCGGTCCGATGCTGACCGGCCATGCCTCGCACCAGATCGGCCTCGACGCCGACATCTGGCTGACGCCGATGCCCGACCGTAAGCTCTCGGCCGAAGAGCGCGAAAACATCAGCGCTACCTTGATGGTCGATGAAAAGACCCATTTGGTGAAGGACGGGCTGTGGACGCCGATGCACACGCGGTTGTTGAAGCGCGCCGCGAGCTATCCCGAAGTCGAGCGCATCCTGGTCAATCCCGGGATCAAGAAGAAGCTCTGCGACACGGTCAAAGGCGACCGTAGCTGGTTGCGCAAGGTCAGGCCGTTCTGGGGCCACGACTACCACTTCCACATTCGCATCGGCTGCCAGGCTGGATCGCCCGACTGCAAGGCACAGGAAGCGACGGCGCCAGGCGATGGCTGCGACCAGGCGCTGGCCTGGTGGTTCACCGAGGAGCCGTGGCGCCCCAACAAGAACCCGGACAAGCCGAAGGCACGCGACCTGATGACGATGGCGAACCTGCCCAGGCAATGCCAATTCGTGCTCGACGCGCCAGCTCCGCCGTCGGCGGAAGCAGTCACCTACTATGGCGACGGCGTGCCGATCGCGGCCGTACCTGCTCCCGCGGCAGAGTCTTCGCCGCCGCCGACGGTCGCAGCCGGCGCGGCAGCGCTTCCGGCCTCGGCGAACGCCTTTGTGGCGACGCCCGAGATCGGCATTCCGCTGCCGCGGCCACGACCGGGGCACTGATGCGGGCAGCGTGTTCGCTGTCTGCATCCGTGCATCTCCACTTCGAAAACCGATTTCCCTTTTTGCGGTCATGCGCTAGTCAACGAGAGAACGGCGATACGCGTCGGGAACGGACGAGAGCATGCCAGGCGTAAGCGACGACGACACTCTGTTGCGATTTCCGATCCTGATCGGCGACATAGGCGGCACCAATGCGCGCTTCTCGATCGTACTAGACGCGAATTCCGAGGCCGGCGAGCCGACCATCGTCCAGACCGCCAACTTCAATACGATTGACGAGGCGATCCAGTCGGCCGTGCTCGACCGCTCGTCGGTCCGGCCGAATTCAGCTGTGCTGGCGGTAGCCGGTCCTGTCGAAAGCGACGAGATCCCGCTTACCAATTGCCCATGGATCGTCAAGCCGAGACAGATGTTCGCCAGTCTCGGTTTCAGCGACGTCGTGGTGCTCAACGACTTCGAGGCACAGGCGCTGGCTGTCGTCGCGCTCGGCGAAGAGCATATGGAAAAGATCGGCGGCGACGAGCCGGAACCGAATTCCGGGCGGGTGGTGCTCGGCCCGGGAACCGGGCTCGGTGTCGCCGGGCTGGTTTATGCGCTGCATCACTGGATACCGGTGCCCGGCGAGGGCGGCCATATGGATATCGGCCCGCGCTCACCGCGCGATTTCCAGGTGTTTCCGCATATCGAGAAGCTCGAGGGCCGCATCTCCGGCGAACAGATCCTGTCCGGACGCGGCCTGGTCAATGCCTACCGGGCGGTGGCCAAGGCGGACGGCAAGCCGTCGCCCTTTACAACGCCTGCCGAGGTCACCGCCGCGGCGCTGGCAAAGAACGATCCGGTGGCCGAAGAGGCGCTGTCGATCTTCGTCACTTGCCTAGGGCGCACAGCCGGCGATCTCGCTCTGGTGTTCATGAGCCGCGGCGGCGTGTTTCTCACCGGCGGCATCGCGCAAAAAATCCTGCCGGCGCTGCGCACCGGCAATTTCCGCGCCGCCTTCGAGGACAAGGCGCCGCACAGCGCCCTGATGCGCGGCATGCCGGTCTACGTCATCACCCATCCGCTTGCGGCGCTTTTAGGGCTGGCCGCCTATGCCAGAAATCCGTCGCTGTTCGGCGTGCAGACGGCGGGGCGGCGCTGGCGGGTTTAGGACACAAGCTGCGCCGCGACGAAGTTTCGCCGTCCCCGGCCATAGGCAAGCCGCCATCGGGGCGTTAAGAGGTTGCCGAATTGCAGTCCGGCCGAACCGAAACCACAAAGCGCTCCAACGTGACAATTCCAGCACCAACCAAAGGGAAAGTCCGTCCCAGCGAGATCGTGGCGGTGATCCGCCGCATCATCGCCGAGAACAGCCGCGATTATCGCTGGTACTATGCTCTTGCCGTGCTGTGCCTGGTGACGATCGCGGCGACGACCGCCTTCACAGCCTGGATCATGAAGGATGTCATCGATCAGATCTTCTACCAACGGCGCGGCGATCTTATCGCGCTGATCAGCGTGTCGATCCTGGCCGCCTTTATGCTGCGCGGCCTGGCCAGCTACGGCCAGGCAGTGACGCTGGCCAAAATCGGCAACAATCTGGTGGCGCGCTATCAACGCCGCATCTTTGACCATCTGATGAAGCTCGGCGTCGGCTTCTTCAATGACACCCGCTCGGGCCGGCTCGCCGCGCAGATCAACGAGAACGTCAACGGCATCCGCGATCTCCTGTCGATGACGCTGACATCGCTGGCGCGCGATGCGGTATCGCTTGTCGCGCTAGTCGGCGTCATGATCTGGCAGGACCCGATGCTCTCGGCGATGTCGCTGCTGATCGGCCCGCCCTTGATCTACAGTGTCACCTATCTGATGCGCCGGGTGCGTCGCATCACCCGTGAATCGGTGCAGATCAACTCGCGGCTGATCGGCGCCATGCAGGAAGCGACGCAAGGCATCGCCATCGTCAAGGCCTTCACCCTGGAAGACGAGCTGTCGCGCCGCATCGGCGGCCTGGTCGCCGGCGCCGAGCAGCGGGCAAACAAGATCGCCCGCGTCTCGGAACGGCTGACGCCGATCTCCGACATGCTGGCCGGCTTCGCCGTCGCCGGCGTCATCGCCTATTCCGGCTACCGGGCGACCGTCGGCGGCCAGCCGCCGGGCGCGGTGTTTGCCTTCATCACCGCCCTGCTGCTTGCCTATGATCCGGCCAGGCGGCTGGCGCGTATGCAGGTTGGCATGGAAAAGTCGCTGGTCAATGCGCGCATGATCTACGAGCTTCTCGACCTCGAGCCGCAGCAAGGTGACGTGCCGGCAGCCGCCGAGGCGAAATTCACCTCTGGCGAAGTGCGCTTCAACAACGTGTCCTTCCGCTATGTCGAAGAGGCGCCGGTCCTGCAGGATCTGACCTTTGTCGCCGCCGCCGGCAAGGTGACCGCCATCGTCGGAGCCTCGGGCGCTGGCAAGACGACGCTGGTTGCGCTGCTGCAGCGCTTCTACGATGTCGAGTCGGGCAGGATCGAAATCGACGGCCAGGACATTTCAAAGGTCACCAAGCATTCGCTGCGCGGCTCGATCGCCTATGTATCGCAGCAGCCCTATCTGTTAGAAGGCACCATCCGCGACAACATCCGCTACGGCAGGCTGAGCGCCACCGACGCAGAGATTGAACGCGCCGCCCAACAGGCCGCGGCACACGATTTCATTCGCCAGCAGCCGCAAGGCTACGACACGCCGGTCGGCGAGAATGGCGTGACGCTGTCGGGCGGCCAGCGCCAGCGCGTATCGATTGCACGCGCCATCGTTCGGCAGGCGCCGATCCTGCTGCTCGACGAAGCGACCTCGGCGCTCGACAACGAGGCCGAGGCCCGCGTCCAGGAAGCGCTGACCCATGTCATGGAAGGGCGCACCACCATTGTCATCGCGCACCGGCTGTCGACGGTGGTCAATGCCGACCATATCATCGTGCTGGAGCAGGGCCGGCTGGTCGAACAGGGCACGCATGCCTCGCTGATGGCCGACCCGCACAGCGTCTATGCCCGGTTCCATCGGGTGCAAGGCAGGAAAGGGCTGGGGCTTGTCGATGACGCCAAGCCAATCCAGACTGCGGCGCAAAATGATCACGCGAAAAAGGCGGTCGGGAGACATTCATGAGCGACACGCCGACCGTGAGTGAAATGGGCCTGGTGGTGGTGGGCGCGGCTGGCCGCATGGGCCAGGCGCTGATCCGCGCCATCCACACGATACCGGGCGCGCGTGTCGCCGGCGCCATCGCGCCGGCCGGTTCGCCACATCTCGGCAAGGATGCCGGCGAGCTGGCCGGCGTCGGCAGGCTCGGCGTGGCGATCGGCGACGATCCGCTGCCGGCCTTCGCCAAGGCCGACGGCGTGCTCGATTTCACCACGCCGGCAGCGACCGTCGAATTCGCCGGCTATGCGGCGCAGGCGCGCATCGCCCATATCATCGGCACCACCGGCTGCTCGGCTGAAGACAATGCCAGGATCGCGGCGGCGGCGCGGCACGCGACGGTGGTCAAGTCAGGCAATATGAGCCTCGGCGTCAATCTGCTGGCGGTGCTGGTTGAGCAGGCGGCGCGCGCGCTCGATGCCGACGATTTCGACATCGAGATCCTGGAAATGCACCACCGGCACAAGGTCGATGCGCCGTCGGGCACGGCGCTGCTGCTCGGCGAGGCCGCCGCTGCCGGGCGCGGCGTAGCACTTGCCGGCAACGATGTTCGCGTGCGCGACGGCCATACCGGCGTGCGCAAGGCAGGCTCGATCGGTTTCGCCAGCTTGCGCGGCGGCTCGGTGGTCGGCGAGCACAGTGTGGTGCTGGCCGGTACCGGCGAGCGCATCACGCTTGCCCATCATGCCGAGGACCGGGCGATCTTTGCCCGCGGCGCGGTCAAGGCAGCCCTGTGGGCGCGCGGCCGCAAGCCGGGCCTCTATTCGATGCGGGACGTGCTCGGCCTGACAAGCTGATCCACAGATTTGGCTGATCCACAAGATTTGGCTGATCCACAAGATTTGAAGGAGCAAATATGTCGAGAACTCTCGTGCTCGTGCGCCACGGCCAGAGCGAATGGAACCTGAAGAACCTATTTACCGGCTGGCGCGACGTCGACCTGACCGAACTGGGCCATGCCGAGGCCAAGTCGGCCGGCGCCAAGCTCAGGGCGCGCGGCATGAAGTTCGACATCGCCTTCACGTCGTCGCTGATCCGGGCGCAGAAGACCTGCCAGCATATTCTCGACGCCGTTGGCCAGAGCGACCTCGAGACCATTCGCGACCAGGCGCTGAACGAGCGCGACTATGGCGATCTCTCCGGCCTCAACAAGGATGATGCGCGCAAGAAATGGGGCGAGGAGCAGGTGCATGTCTGGCGCCGCTCCTATGACGTGCCGCCGCCCGGCGGTGAAAGCCTGAAGGACACCGGCGCGCGCGTCTGGCCCTATTACCTGCACGATCTGCAACCGCATGTGCTGCGCGGCGGCACCGTGCTGGTGGCGGCGCACGGCAATTCGCTGCGCGCGCTGATCATGGCGCTGGACGGCAAATCGGGCGAGGAGATCGTCAAGCTCGAGCTCGGCACCGGTGTGCCGATCATCTACACGCTCAACGCCGATTCCACGGTGGCGTCGAAGGAAGTGCTGGAGCATTGAGCCGGAGAAGGAACGCGGCTTTCAAAAAAGCGCGTTGACACTCATCCCTCGCCCGCTTAATGAGCGCGCACCAGCCCAGATGGCGGAATTGGTAGACGCGCACGGTTCAGGTCCGTGTTCCGCAAGGAGTGGAGGTTCGAGTCCTCTTCTGGGCACCAAATTCCCGTTTCGAACCGATTGATGCGGTTTCAGAGACCCAAGAAAAAGCCCGGTTTGCCGGGCTTTTTCTTGATCCAATGCTCTAAGCTGCCTACCGTCAGCCATGGTATCCACAAGATATCCAACAATTATCCGTCCGGGTTAGGCAGCGATCTGTCGTTGCGACAGCGCAGCAGCGGAAGGATTTGGCCCGAGATCACTCTGGTGATCTTCTGTTGCTTGGCGTTGGTTACGACGTTCATGCACGCACATCCGTAGCCGTGACCCGAACCAGGCACATTGGTCTCGACGAATTGCCGCTCGTCAAAGGCCGGCACATTGTCGATGCCCTTGGGATCCGGGCGTCCCTGCATCTGGATCCACCAATCCCCGTCACTGTCGGTCAGGACGAGGTTGCCGGGGGTCGGGCTGGAGTACCAGCCACAACGGCGCTCGGCATGGGCGGCTGCAGACAAGGACATGATAGCCAGGCAGACACAGATAGCGAACAGTGGGCGCATGAATATCTCCTCCCTGAAGTAGGTCAGGTCGTGCCGCCGATCCGTTGGCGCCGGGGACGCGCATGACTTTTGCGAGCCTTATGGCTTCAACTTCGTGTCCACATGTTCTTCGATCAATCCGCAATGAAGCGTCACGGGCGCCCTTTGGACGTTGCTGAGTGGACCGTCGATGAAATCGCAGCCGAGCAGATTGACCGAGCTGCTCTTGCGCGCCGACGCAACGTTGACGTTGACATCGGGAGGGCCGGCAAGCCAGTCGAGACGCTTTGCGTCGACCTTGGCGCCGCTGATGCGGGCGTGGCCGCCTGTGCCCGGTATCTCCACCTCTTCGTCGTGCGGTGTGAGATCGATCAGGCCGACTTCGTTGGCGTGCTTCGCGGCGCTCGGCTTGGGGTCGCCGTAATAGGAGGCGAAGACGACGATTCCCTCCTTTTCAGCCGCGAGCTTGGCGGCTGCTTTCTTGGACAGCGTGACGTTGACGTCGAAGCCCATGTCATCCTGGGCTGTTGCCGGCACGGCAGATGCCAGCAGCACAGATGCCGCAATCGCCATTGCGAGCGATGATCCGCAGCGTTTCACAATCCACCTCCTTCAAGTCCCCACGCAGTGATGATGCCCCTCGCATTGTTCATATCTGGCAGCGACGTCATGCTCGCCGCCGGCTTCATCATGATCAAATAAGTTGCAGCACGTGTCAGTTCGCGGCCGGAACGGGGCAACTCAGATCGCCTTCCTTGCAATTCAGGTAACCCTCGAAGGCTTTGACACGGGATTGCGTCAGGCCGTCCATGCATTGCGCGATGAGCATCGGTATTACGCTTCCTCCGGCCGATCCAGCAGTCTGAAAACTGCACTCCGCGTCGCGAAACTTGCCCCAATCCCGCTGTGCCTGAACAAGAAGCTTCTTGGTATCCGCATCGTCCTTCAGGCGGGCTTCGATCTGCTTGTAAAGCTCATTGAGCTTCTTGTCGGATTTCTGGAACTCGGCACCGAAGCACTGATTCATGGTGGCCTGATCCTTGGCATCGGCGCACTTGTCCTTGGCAAGGGCGAATGTCGGCGCAGCCAGAACCACGGCAGCAGTCAATATCGCTATTTTCATCGATTTCCCTTTCCGATTGCAGTCAAGCTCTTAAGTTGCTCAGCCCCGCCCTATGTTCTCGTCAGCTGTCCGTTATTGCCACGATCGGCCCATGGCCCGATTATCTGGTTTTCATTGGATCAGCTTTGCCACCTTCGGCGACCGTGACGTTGCCGACCTTTCCTGAGCCGGTCAGCGTGCCGCCCTCCTTGACCATGACTTCGCCGGAGACCTCTCCGTCAACGACAAGCAGTCCCGAGACGGAAACGTCACCGGTCAAAGAGCCGGTCACGTGCAACTCCGCTCCCGCCACCACTTCCGTCATGCCCGAATATTTGTTCTTGCCGCTCAGCGTCAGCTTGCCACCGGCAACAACGAGGCCGCCGCTGTCGCCGGCGTCATCAAAGTCCGCGATGGTTCCATCAAATTGCCCGTCGGCTGCTGTCAGGATCAGTCTGCCCGCGCCCAGATAGACCTCGCCTTTACCGCCAAGGTTGCGAATGGCCGTATCGTTCAGGGAGTGCGCCACTCCCCAGGGCTTCAGGTGGTTTCCTTTCTGATCGATGTTGAGCACACCGTCGACTATGACGCGCGAGGAATGCTCGATGCTGCCCGGCCCGGCCAGAGTAAGATAGCCATCGGCCGCGATGTGGGTTGTGCCCGTGTAGGTATTGGCCCCGGTCATGCGCACGTCCGCGTCCTTCTCGATCGTGAAGTCGCCGGCGCCGAAGATGTTCCCGGCCAATCCGAGCCATCCGTCGCTGCCCATTTCGCCGTTCACTCGGTTGAGCTGCACTTGATCCTTGACAGCCGCGTCTGTCGTAAAGTCGGCAGCGCTGACAAAATAGGGTGAATAGGCGGTTGTTTTGTTCTCCAGATCATACATCACGGAATTGGACTGAAAGAAGGGTAGGCCGACCCAAATTCCATGGCCTCTCTCCTCATCGCTTTGGCGATCGATAACGACATCGCTGTATTCCCTGTTGTTGAAACTATCGTCAAATCCAAAAAACTTGAAGTTTATTATGCCAGAACTGTATTTATCAATTTTAAAACCTTTCGACTTTAGCTTATTTAAAGTATCTTCATTCGTAATATGAACAAATGTCGCTGTTCCTGTATCCAATAAGACGGGTCCGCTGAAATCAACCGATTGCTTCTTTCCCTTATGGTCAAAAGAAATCGTATAACGGTAAGACCCTTCGTACTCATTGGATGCATTCGCGCCTGATCGCGGGAATCGTCTCTGGTAAGCCTGAAAATCCCCTTCGCCCCACGGCGTCAGGGCCGTAAACTGGGATCTCAGACTGGGGGACAAATTCAGCGTCAGGCACGGACCGCAGCCCGGTGTCGTCTTCCTTTTTCCAAGATTTGCATTGGCAGAGACCACATAGCCGCTTCGGGTTTGACCGCCGGGGGCACTGGTCTGGTCTCCTGGAAAGATAAAATCGGCGGCTCCAAAGATGCCGTAAAACGTCGTCGAACCACCGGGTTCGCCTTTCTGCATTCTCTCGCGCGCATTAAGATCCGCATAGACTGGCGTATCGCCGTATTGACCAACGGGCTTCTGCATCAATTTCACATCCTCGAGGTCGCCGAAACCCTTGGTGTAGACGTAATCCACCACCCGAGCAGCGCTAAAGCCGCCGTCGAAGGTTACGACAGGCTCCCACGCATCATCCGGATCGTAAAAAGACAGGCTGTCGAACCGTACCTGTTGTACCCAATCGCCATAGGTGCCGTCACCATAGGCGTACATTGCGGGCTTGCTGCCGGGCACCGGCTTTACGCCAGGGACGCTCGAATCGATCTCCGCGTTGAACTCATCCGACCCGGTGTCGAATTCGAACAGACGAGGCTTGGCACTATTGATGCCCACCATGATCCCGAGTTTGTGATAACCACCGTCGGTTCCGTATTCCCTGACGTGTTGCAATGGAATAAGTATCGGGCCGGCAGCCTGGACAGGGACGGTCTCTTCGGCCACCGCAGGTGCGGCATGTGATGTGTTCGCTGCCGGAACGGGGCAGCTCGGATCGCCTTCCTGGCATTTCAGGTAATCCTCGAAGTCTTTGACACGGGATTGCGTCAGGCTGTCCATGCACTGCGCGACGAGCATTGGCATTACACTTCCTCCGGCCGCTCCCACGGTCTGGAAACTGCACTCCGCGTCGCGAAATTTGACCCAATCGCGCTGTGCTTGAACAAAAAGCGTCTTGGTATCCACATCATCCTTCACGCGGGTTTCAATCTGCTTGTAAAGCTCGTTGAGCTTGTTGTCGGATTTCTTGGACGCGGCATCGGCGCACTCGTTCGCGGCTGCCTGATCCTTGGCGGCGTCGTAGCACTTGTCCTGGGCAAAAACGAAAGCCGGCATGGCCAGGACCATGGCAATGGTCAGCGTCGCGGTTTTCATCGGTTGACCTCTGTTTAGAACTGCCGGCCCGGTCGGCTGCTAGTTGGCATCGTCGTCGTTCGATCCGGCAGCGTCGTCGGTACTGTCATCCGTCGCATCGTCATCCGAGCTGTTGTCGTCAGTGTCGGTGTTGTTGTCGCCATCACCACCGTCCGTTGGGTCTGCATCGTCATTCTGATCGCTCGAATCGTCCTGATCGTCGGAACTATTGTTGTCAGTGCTGTCATCCGACGCATCGTTATCCGTACTATCGTCGTCAGTGTCGTCGTTCTGATCGCTCGGATCGTCCTGATCATCGGAACTTTTGTCATCGGCATCGGGAGGAGACGTTTCTGCGTCCTGACTGGCGTCCCCAGGCTGCGAGTCGTCCCCGCGATAGCTTGTGTCATTGAGGCCCGTCTCCATCTCCTCGTCATACTCATCGACGATCTGCGTCCATTCCTCTCGATTGTCGACGCTCGTCCATTGGGAGATATTGTTGACCGAGATGTTGGTGTTGAAGTTGTTGACGGTGATGTTGGTGTTGACCTCGACGACGTCTGTGACTTCTGTCCCGCGGTTCACGCCAAACAGGAAACTGGTGGCACTCGCGGCAAGGGCGGCCCAAACGAACCTATCGACATCGCGCGGCGTCGAAATCGGCTGATGCCGCACTGTGGCAAGCACATCACCCGGTCGGATGCCTTGCCGCGCGGCAACACCGTGGGGTGCAACGGCCAGGACATACACGCCGCGAAGCTTGGGCGGGATCTGGTAGCGGTGCCGAGAGGCGTGATTGATCGGTATCAGAACCGCGTTAAGAGCCCGGGAAACATAGGGTTTCGGCAGATCATATTTGCTGGCATACGCAACATTGATCGTGTGCGGGACAGCTACACTCACAACAGCCGTCATTTTCACTGAAGTTGCCAATGCACGGGCGAGCTGCATTATCAGTCTGGATTTTCGAACGGTTTGCATTTTGCACATCCTGCAGCTGATGATTGGAGTCGATCTCAGAGCCCCGGCGCCCCGGAGCGCTCACCAATCATTCTCCCCCTGCACCAACGGTCAGCGGCAATTTCCAGCGATCATCACCGTCGTTCCGTAACTTCCTCGGCAAAACACTTTGCCAGGTCTTGCGGCGCTCCGAGCTTCTTCGCCCAGGATACCAGTTCAGGTTTTTCCGACGGCTCGGCATAGCCGCCCCACACGTCGCGAAACTGCTTCTTTCCGTCGACTGTCTGGAAGAACATCACGCCGTCGTCGCTCACCGGCGTGGAGACGTAGGCGGCGCTCCAGCTGCCGCTCTCCATGATCGTGAAGAACTTTGCCTGAGCGGGCTTGAACTTATTGGTCATCGCCGAGACGACGAGAGGGGCATATTCCTGCTTGCGCGCCTTCGTCACTTCGACCTTTATACCGTCACAGGCGTTATTCGCAGCGAAAGCGGACGTCAGCGCCATTCCCAACCCCGCAAGGCCGACCATAACGATTTTGGCATGTCGCCGGACCAGGCCGCTGAATTCAGACATGATTGGCTTCCTCCTTGTTCGCCCCCGAGTCCGTTAATCGGAATCGTCATCGTCGGATGAATTGTCATCGTCCGGTGTATCGACCTCGCAGCCGATGCCGCGGCAGCCTTGGTAGTTGCCTTGCGTATCGAAGTTGGGATTGCCTTCTCTGTCGTACTGCGGTCTGTCGTCGATACTTTGATCCCCGTCATCAGGATCGTCGACTTTACATCCGAGCCCATGGCAGCCGATGTAACGGCCCCTGGTATCGAAGTTGGGATTGCCGTTCCTGTCGAACTGCGGCCGATAGTCAATCTGTCGGCCACCTTTATGGGGCCGATCAGCCAGGCAGCCCTTTCCGCGACAACCGCCGTAGTCGTCGGTGGTACAACCGGCGATCGCCATCAAAGCAGTGGCCAAGGTCGCACAGATTACGAATTTCATGATTCATTCCTCCGACTGGCTGGCGGCGGACATCGTCCATATCGGAAGCCCATTGCAGGTGGCGATCCCCGCTTTTGCCGCGAAGGCTGGCGCCAATCGGAGGAGGGCAAAGTTTCGCCGGCCATCAAACGAGAGCCAGGCTGTGGGCGATGCATTCGACGACTTCGCCGACGGTTGCCGTAGTCTCTTGCGTCGGGGCGAACGCTCCCGGCCGGGGCCGCCGCATTAGCGAGTGTCAATATTCCTCTCCATGCTTAGTGCCCCGTCCGCCCAAGCATGTTTCAACGATCCGCTGACGCGGCTGTGCTTCCAAGAAATGCATCCGTGTCAGCCTATGACAAGGACAAATCCCAATATCGCAGGATTGAATTTTGCAAATGCTTAATAATTCGGAATCAGCACGGGCTATCTTAGCAGATACTGAAATGTGACCAGCAGCAAGATTCCGGAATGCTTCCTTAGGTTTGTTCTCATTAAGCCGAGTTAGTACAAGCAATATTCTATGTTGTTGTGAATTTTGCGCCAGCTCTACAAAAAGGGCGCGACGAACCCACATCTTATACGATCGCCCCAATCGCGATCTATTGTGGTATTTTTTCGAACCCAGCCAACCCTTGCGAGGGCCGAAAGAAACGTGCCCCTTTGCCCGACTTTTCAACGCTGCGGAGTGCCAAATAGAGGCACAGTGGGGGCGGCACATCCCACAAAAGCTCGCAGAGGCGGCTGCGGCCGACCGGATGCGGCGCCAGCGCCAGATAGGCGAGCAGCGCACACAGCTTGCGCGATTTTGGGAGCCGGCTGATCGACCAGAACATCGCGCAAGGGCATTATCTCGGCGCGCTGATCGCGGCCGAACCGGCACTCGAACTGGTAGCGCCGGTGAGCATCAACATCGTGTGCTTTCGCTACCGCGCGGACGGACTGGGCGGGGAGCGCCTGAAAGCGCTCAATACCGAGATCATGCTGAGGCTGCAGGAAGAAGGCATCGCCGCCATTTCCGACACGACGGTGCATGGCCAGCATAGCCTCAGGGTGGCGATCAACAACCACCGCACCCGGCGCGACGATCTGGACCTGCTGGTGCGGGAGACCGTGCGGCTTGGACTGGAGATTTCAAGGCCTGGCGTGGCTCTTCCTTCTCCCCTTGTGGGAGAAGGTGGACGCGAAGCGGCCGGATGAGGGGTGTTCCAGCTTGATACTGACGGCACTCCGTCCGCACCCCTCAACCGTCTTGGCGCTGCGCGCCAATCCACCTTCTCCCACAAGGGGAGCAGGAAGAAAGAGCGGCGCTGGCCCCGACAATTGGTCGTCTGCAAGGCTACGCCTCGAGCCAGACCTTCTCGAAATGCTGCTCGAGCGATTGGTGCTGCTCGCAGCCATGCACGCCCTTGCGGTAGGTGCGGTAGACCGAGCGCCAGTAGGGCTGGATGATGACGCCGGAATCGCGCAGATTCTGTTCGATCTTGGCCATGAGCTCCTTGCGGGCGCCGGGATCGGGCATCGCCAGCGCCTTGTCGAGCAGACTGTCGAATTCCGGATCGGCGTAGGCGGTCTCGTTCCACGCGGCGCCAGACTTATAAGCGAGTGCCAGCACCTGGACGCCGAGCGGCCGGCCGAGCCATTCCGTGCAGGAGAAAGGATATTTGCTCCAGTCGTTCCAGAAGGTCGCGGCCGGCAGCACGGTGCGCTTGATCTTCAGCCCGGCCTCGCGCATCTGCGCAGCGATGGCGTCGCCGGAGCTCTTCTGCCAGTCGACGTCGACCGAGATGAGTTCGTATTCGTGGTCGGCCTTGCCGGCCTCGGCGAGCAGGGCCTTGGCTTGATCAATGTTGCGGACGGCCGGGCCGATATCGGCATATTCGGGATGCATCGGCCCGACATGATGGTTCTCGGCAGGCTTGCCGCGGTTGTCCATGCCGATCTTCAGCACGGCGGCGTTGTCGACGGCGAGCTGGGCGGCGCGGCGCACCTTGATGTCGTCATAGGGCGGATTGCCGATATTGAACCGCGCGACGATGGTCGAGCCGGTGGCGATTTCCGAATTGCTCAGGCCCATGGAGTCGGTCTGCGCAACCGTGTCGGAGGCGGTTTCGTGGTCGGTATCGATCTCGCCCGATTCGAAGGCCGACAGCATCGCATTGGGGTCGGAGCCGTAGTCCACCCATTTGATGCCGTCGAGGTAGAACTCGCCCTTCCACCATGGCTTATCTTTGCGGCGGACTTCGGCGCCGACCTCGGCATCCCATGCCACGAGTTCGCAAGGCCCGGTGGTGATCGCCAATGCCTTCAGCGGATCGCCGTCGCCTTCATAGCTGCGGTGCATGATCAGCGCCGGATAGTCGGCCATGCCGGCAATCAGTGAAATGTCGGGCTTGGGCAAATTGAGCCGCACGGTGACGTCGTCGACGCGTTCGATGCCGCCGTCGACGGCCTTCTTGGTGTCGGCGTTGACCAGTGCGCCCATGCGCGCGGCGACCGAATTGCCGGCGACGGACGCATCGCACCAGCGCGTCAGATTGTGGATCACGTCGTCGGCGTTGAAGGTGTCGCCGTTCGACCAGGTGATGCCCTTGCGGACATGCAGCGTCAGCACGCGGGCGTCGTCGCTGGTTTCCCAGCTCTCGAGCAGCCATGGCTCGAAGGTGAAGTCGCGCTTCCAGCGCACCAAATATTCGTTGCACTGGCGGGCGACGTTGGACATCTCGACGCCGTCGAAGGTGCGCGGATCCTTCCAGCCCTTGACGTTCATGGCGACACGCAAGATGCCGCCGCGCTTCGGCTCGTCGGCCCTGGCCGGTGACGGCGCAAGCCCGCCGAGCGCCAGCGCGCCGGTAGCGCTGACGCCGAGCGCAGCCATGGTGGCGAGATATTCGCGCCGGTTCATCTGGCCTTTCTTGAAGCCATCGGCGACGGGCTCGGCCTGCGGATGCAGTTTTCGATCGGTCAGCATGAACTTCATTGTCGTCATTCCCCTGTTGTTGGGCACCTCTGCCGATCGCCAAACGCGGGGGACGGATGCGATCGCCGGAGCGCCATTGCCTCGGGGATGATAGGGCGAGCTCCCGTGGGGGAGTGTTCGGACTTCCGCAGTTCTTGTGCGCTGTTCCGCAAACGGAAGGTCCCCCCTCACCCGGATTGCCAACCGAATTGCGAAGGGCAATTCGGGGCAATCCGACCTCTCCCCGAGGGGAAGGTGGACGCGAAGCGGCAGGATGAGGGGGCCTTCGCAACTTCAGTAAGGCCAGTCGCCTTTGCCGAGCGCGGCGATGGCCGCAATGACGCGGGCGAAGGCTTCACCGGCGCGCGGAACGGTTTTGCGGGCGCGCAGGAAACTGTGCACCAGACGCGGCTCCTCGCGCCACCAGGCGCGGCCGCCGGCGGCGAGGATGCGGTCGCGATAGGCCTCGCCGTTGGAGGACAGCGGATCGCACTCGGCCGTGATGATGAAGGTCGGCGGCAGGCCGGAGAAATTGCTGCCTCGGAGTGGCGAAAAGGTCGGATCGTCGGGCGACTGTGCCTTTGCGGAGCGCACGTTGCGATAGAATTCGATATCGCGCAACGTCAGCAGCGGCGCTTCGGCGTGCTCGACACAGGAGCCGGCGCTCTCTTTGCCAACTGGTTCCGAGCCGCCGAGCTCGGGATAGATCAGCACCTGGCCGATCGCATGGCGAGGATGGCGGTGTGTCGCCTGTGCCACCGCAGCGGCCAGATTGCCGCCGGCGCTTTCGCCGCAGAGCACTATCGGCAGGCCGGCCGTCGCCGTCGCCCATTCGAATACGGCCAGCGCATCGTCGAAGGCGGCCGGATGCAGATGCTCGGGCGCCAGCCGGTAATCGGCGGACAGCACGGCAAAGCCGGTGCCGGCGCATATCTCGGCGCAGATGTCGTCATGGCTGTCGAGGCCGCCAAGGACGAAGCCGCCGCCGTGATAATAGACAACCATCGCCTGCGGCGCCGTGCCCGCCATCTGGTAACGCCGGACCGGGATCGCACGGTCGCCGGCAGGAACCGCGCTGTCGCTGGCCTTGACGCCGGGTGGGTAGGGCTCGCGAAACGCCCGGCACATGGCGTCATAGACCGCCCGCTGCCTTTCGATCGGCATGAAAGCGATTTCGGGCGGATACCAGTCGTTGACCCGGTCGATATAGGCCCACAGCTCCGGATCGAGCAGCGTCTGGTATTTTCCGCGGTCTTTTATTTCGGGTCGATCGGCCTCGGTGACCATCGCTGCGCGATCCCGCTCAGAGCTCGGCATAGAGGCGGGCGGCGTTTTCATAGCTGAAACGCAGCGGCACCGAGCCCTCGACCTGCCAGGCTTCGACCGTCTCGCCTGCCAGCAGCCGGCAGGCGCCGTCGGTGGTGGTGACGGCACCGCCATAGAGCCGGTTGGCAAGGTTGAGGATGGCCGTCTGGTGCATCGCCGTGCTGCCACTGCCGCAGGCATCCTTGACCAGCAGCACTCGAAACCCGAGCGCCACCGCATCCTTGACGGTGGCATCGATGCAGGCCTCGGTCCAGACGCCGGCAACGACCAGCCACTCGATGCCATCGGCCTTCAACCGTTCGGCGGCAGGCCCCGCGCGGAAGGCGCTGGCATCGGTCTTGACCAGCATCATCTCGCCTGGCGCCGGGCCTACTTCCGCGCAGATGGCAGTCAGCGGATCGTCCTTGTCGGAAAATGCCGACTTGCCGCTGGCCTCGACCGGGTGGAACGGCCGCGCCGTTGCGAGATCGACGATATAGGCCCAGTGATACAAAGGCACATGATTGGCCCGTGCTGCTGTCTGCAGGCGCTGGACGTTGGCGAGGATGTCGCCATAGCCTTCGACCAGATAGCGCTTGTCCCGCCGATGCTCCTCCTGGAGATCGATAAACACCGCCGCCGCCTTGCCGCGCTTGATCGAGATCGGGCTTTTCATTCGAAACTGCCTGTCAGCACTCAAACCTGCCTGTCAAGGAAATCGTCCTCATAAGGAAAGCGCGACAGGAGTTCGGTGCCGGTTTCGGTGATCAGGATCTCGTCCTCCAGCTTGACGCCCTCGCGGCCGCCTTTCTCGCCGATATAGCTTTCGACGCTGACCACCATGCCCGGCACGACAAAACCGTCGCGGCCATAGGTTTCATAATCCATGGCGTGCGCGATGAACGGCGTCTCGCCATGCATGCCGACGCCGTGCATGACCGAGGTATAGCGCTGGTCGACGAAGCGGTCGGGAATTTTCCAGGCCTTTTCGGCAATCTCGCGAAATGCCGTGCCCGGCTTGACGACCCCGATATTGTGCTGAACCTGGTCGTGCGCCATGCGGTAGAGCGACTTCTGATAATCCGTCGGCTTGCCCGGTCCGCAACGGAAGGTGCGCGAAAAGTCCGAATAATAGCCGTAGCAGCCGATCGTATCGGTATCGAGCGCCAAGAGTTCGCCCGGCCTGATCTTGCGGCCGCTCGCCTCGTTGAACCAAGGATTGGTGCGCTGGCCCGAGGTCAGCAGCCGGGTCTCGATGAACTCGCCGCCTTGCCGGATCACCTCACCATACATGATGGCGAACAGCTCGTTTTCGGAAACGCCAGGCTTGATCGCCTCGCGCACCGCATAGACCGCAGCCTCGGCACCAGCCATCGACACCTGCAGGCATTTTACTTCCTCGGGCGTCTTGACCGCGCGCACCGCCAAAATCTCGCCCTGGCAATCCCGCACCTCGCAGCCGCGCTTTTCGAGCGCCAGGGCCTGCAGATGGCTGCAGCGGTCGAGGCCGAGCTTCATCGAGCCGCCGCCATGCGCCTTGAGCAAATCGGCGATCTCGTCGGCGAAGGGACCGGCGGTCTCGTCGTCGCGGCCCGACACCGATGACCAGACCAGCTTGGACGGACGCGCCTCGTCGATCGTGTCGAGCACCATCGAGACATGGTAGCTCTGCGGATATTCGAACAACACGATCGGCCCTTCGGTGGGGATGAAGAAGTAGCGCGTCGAGTTGCGCAGGAAATAGCCGAACATGTTGCGCGAGCCGGTGGCGTAGCGCTGGTTGTAGGGGTCGAACAAAACGACGCCGCCATAGCCGGCCTCGCGCATCCAGGCGCGCAGCCTGGCCAGCCGGCCCTTGCGCAGCGCGTCGGCGTCGATGAAGGACGGCTCGGTGTCCGACAGCCACATGCCGCCGGCCGGATCCGCCGCCGCCGGATGGCGCATGCGGTCCTTGAAGTCGACATCCTCGGTGCTGTCGGGGTCAAAAACGACAATGCTCATGGGGTGCCTCCTGGAAGCGGG
This sequence comes from Mesorhizobium sp. M0954, assembly GCF_040319155.1. NCBI lineage: Bacteria > Pseudomonadati > Pseudomonadota > Alphaproteobacteria > Hyphomicrobiales > Phyllobacteriaceae > Mesorhizobium > Mesorhizobium sp. M0954. The sequence continues at coordinate 178,075 of NZ_JAMYNR010000014.1, forward strand.
GAAGATGAGCCATACGTCGTTCAGAGGCTGTGCGCGATACCGCAGATGTTGTGCGAAATACCGCTTGAAGTCGTTCCGTAGCGTTCTACGGCGCCCCCCTCTGTCCTGCCGGACATCTCCCCCTCAAGGGGGGAGATCGGCTCGTCATCGCCGCTTTCGTGAATTTCCACCGTCGCAGGAGGAGCGGAGCATCGAAGCTGCCAATCTCCCCCTTGAGGGGGAGATGCCCGGTAGGGCAGAGGGGGGCGCTGTCCCGCCAACATCCGAAATACCTAATGCCTCCGCATCACCTTCGGCGCATGGCCATGCTCCTCCCGAAACGCCCGCGCAAAACTCGACATCGAGGCGAAGCCGCAGGCCAGCGCCACGTCGCGCACCATCAGCGTCGAATGCGCCAGGAGGTCGGCAGCGCGTTTCAGCCTGAGGCGGCGGTAATAGCCGTTGGGCGAGATGCTGAGCTCGGAGCGAAAATTGCGCTCGAGCTTGTCGGAGGAGACGCCGAGCCTGGCGGCAAGGTCCGTCATGCCGAGCCGCTCCTCCACCGCATCCTCCATGATGGCGATGGCCGACAGCACCAGTTCGTTCTGCACGCCGGTGCGCAAGCGCAGCGGCATCAGCTTGCGGTCGACGCTGGAGCGCAGCGGGCTGTGCACGAACCACTCGGCGACGCCGGCCGCCAGCTCGGCGCCGTAATCGCTGGTGATGATCTCCAGCATCATGTCGAGGCTGCCGACGCCACCGGCCGAAGTGAAGCGCTTGCGGTCGATGACATAGAGATCGCGCCTCAGCTCGATATCCGGAAACGCTTCGGTGAAGGCAGCCTGGCTGGTCCAGTGCAAGGTGCAGGCATGACCGTCGAGCAGGCCGGCCCGAGCCAGGAAGAAGGCGGCATCCGCCACCGCACCGATATGGGCGCCGTCGCGCAGGCTCCTGCGGATCCAGCTCACCGCATCGTGTGCGACGAGATGATCGGCATCGCCGCCCGAGCAGACGACGACGCGATCGACCTTCGGCGCGTCATGGGCGGCAAAGCCGGGCTGGATGATGACGCCGTTCGAGGCCTCCACCCGGCCTTCGGCGGCGCCGACGATGATCCAGCGGTAGCAGTCCCGCTTGGCCAGCACGTTCGCCGCGCGCAGCGGCTCGATCACCGAGCTGAACGCCATCATCGGAAAGCCTGGGAAGACCAGGATGGCGAAGGTGAGGGGGGTATCGCTTGCCGTCGGTTGGTTGCGTTGTCGGTTGTTCATAGCTTCCGGAGCCAGGCAGCAAGGTGGATCAGGAAGCTACAATTCTGCCAGATGGCGCCAAGGTCAACGGAATAGAATGTAAGACACATGGATATGGGTGCAGAATAAGCGCCGCTCGTTCGCGATCCTTCACGCCCCCTCTGTCCTGCCGGACATCTCCCCCACAAGCGGGGAGATCGGCAGCTTCGCCGTCCCGTCCGTGTTTCAGCGTTGGAGGTTGGCGAAAGCGCAAGATGACGGCCAAATTCCCCCCTCGTGGCCGAGATGCCCGGTAGGGCAGAGGGGGCACTGTCCTGCCGACGTCTCGTAGGTTCTTGTTGGCGGGCTCAGCTCGCCAGCGCCTGATCCAGATCCGCGATCAGATCGTCGCCATCCTCGATCCCGGCCGACAGCCTTACCAGCGAATCCGAAATCCCGATCTCGGCGCGTTTTTTCGCCGGGATCGAGCCGTGCGTCATCAGCGCCGGGTGCTCGATCAGGCTTTCGACGCCGCCGAGGCTTTCGGCCAGCGTGAACAGTTGCGTATGTTCGAGGAAGCGTTTGGTGCCGGCGAGGTCGCGGTCGAGCTCGACCGTGATCATGCCGCCGAAGGCGTGCATCTGCCGCCTGGCGATGGCGTGCTGCGGGTGGCTGGGCAGGCCGGGATAGATGACACGGCGGATGTCGGGACGGCTTTCCAGCCAGTGCGCGATCTTCTGGCCGTTCGACGAATGACGCTCCATCCTCAGCGCCAGCGTCTTCAGTCCGCGCAGCGCCAGGAAACTGTCGAACGGCCCGGAAATGGCGCCGATGGCGTTCTGCAGAAATTTCAGCCGGTCAGCGAGATCCTTGTTGTCGCCGACCACGGCGACGCCGCCGACCATGTCGGAATGGCCGTTGAGGTATTTTGTCGTCGAATGGACCACGATGTCGATGCCGAGCTCCAGCGGCCGCTGCAGATAGGGGCTGCAGAAAGTGTTGTCGGCGACTGAGAGCACGCCTTTGCGCCTGGCAAGTGCTGCGACGCCTTCGAGGTCGACGACACGCAGCAGCGGGTTGGTCGGCGTCTCGACCCAGAGCATTTTGGTTTCCGGGCGGATCGCCGCCTCGACCGCGGCAAGATCGGTGAAGTCAACGAAGTCGACCTGGAGGTTGGCGGAGCGCTTGCGCACCCGCTCGAGCAGCCGAAACGTGCCGCCATAGATGTCGTCGGTGGCGACGATGTGGGCGCCGGAATCGAGCAGTTCGAAAATAGTGGCGATCGCTGCCAGCCCCGAAGCGAAGGCGAAGGCGGCTGTGCCGCTTTCGAGATCGGCCACAGCGCGTTCGAAGGCGAAGCGGGTCGGGTTCTGGCTGCGGGCATATTCAAAGCCCTTGTGCACGCCCGGGCTCTGCTGACCGTAGGTCGAAGTGGCATAGATCGGTACCATCACCGCGCCCGTCGTCGGGTCGTGGCTCTGGCCGCCATGGATGGTGCGCGTCGAAAAGGCGAGGCGGTTTTTGCCCGATACGGTGGCTTTGACGGTCATCGGGCGCGCCTCAGATGGTTGATCAGGTCGATGCGTGTTATCAGCCCGATGAATTCGTCGCCGTCGAAGACGATGGCGACCTCGTTGCGATCAAACACCGGCAGCAACGCGTCCAGCGTCTGGCTGGCTTGCAGCGTGTGCAGGGTAGAGGTCATGGCCGTACTGACCGGAGCCTTGAAGCGGTCCCAGCGGCTGTCATAGGGGCCTTCGACCTTGGCGAGGATATCGCTTTCGTCGATGATGCCGACGAGCTTGCCCTCGTCCAGCACCGGCAGCTGCGAAACATCCGAGCGGCGCATGCGGCCATAGGCGTTGAGCAGGCTTTCGTCCGGACCGACATACACGGTGTCACCGGTGCGGTGCGAACGCATCACCAGATCGCGCAAATCGCCATGCTGCTCCTGCTCGGCAAGGCCCTGCTCGGCCAGCCAGAAGTCGTCGAACACTTTCGACAGATACTTGTTGCCGCTGTCGCAGACGAAGGTGACGACGCGCTTCGGCACGGTCTGCTCGCGGCAATAGCGGAGCGCTGCCGAAAGCAGCGTGCCGGACGACGAGCCGGCGAGGATGCCTTCCTTCGAAAGCAGGTCGCGCACCGCCAGCATGCTCTGCTTGTCGGGGATGGAATAGGCCTTCCTGACCAGCGACAGATCGGCATTGGGCGGGACGAAATCCTCGCCGATGCCTTCGACGGTCCAGCTCCCGGCCTCTATCATCTTGCCGGTCTTGATCAACGGCGCCAGCACCGAGCCGACCGGATCGGCCAAAATCATCTCGGTCTTCGGCGAGACCTTTGCGAAATAGCGGCCAAGCCCGGTCAGCGTGCCGCCGGAGCCGACACCGACGACAACCGCATCTACGTCGCCTTCGAGCTGTTGGAAGATTTCCGGTCCGGTCGTGGTTTCATGAGCCAGCGGATTGGCCGGATTGGCAAACTGGTTGGCATAGAAGGCGCCGGGCAGCTCGGCGGCGATCTTTTCGGCCATGTCCTGATAATATTCGGCATGACCCTTGCCGACATCGGAACGCGTCATCCGCACCTCCGCGCCGAGCGCCCGCAAATGCTGGATCTTTTCGCGCGACATCTTGTCGGGGACGACCAGGATGATGCGGTAGCCCTTGGGGATGCCGACCTGGGCGAGACCAAGACCGGTGTTGCCGGCGGTCGCCTCCACAATCGTCCCGCCGCGCTTCAGTTTGCCCTGTTTTTCGGCGGCGGCAATCATCGACAGCGCGATGCGGTCCTTGATCGAGCCGCCGGGATTCTGGCTTTCGAGCTTGATGAACAGCCGGCACTTGCCGATGTCGAATTTGGTCAGCTCGACGACCGGCGTCTGCCCGATCAGGTCGAGAACCGAGGCATAAGGCGGGCGCAGGCGGGACGATGCATCGTCCGGTGCCACGATCTTGTGCTTGCTCATGTCAGATGCTCCGTTGCCAGAATGAGCAACCGCCCTGGAAGACGGCAACCTACCGTCTTTTCCAGCCGTTTGCAGTTGGAAAGAAGATAGATCGTGCCAATCCGGCCGCCAGCAGGGGAATGGAATTTCGCGAAAGCTTCGTCGGCCTGCAGGCAGGGGCAAAAGATTTGCAGAACCCGCTTAGGGTTCAGGCGATCGCGGCCTGAGCTTCGATCTCGATCAGAAAATCCGGATTGCCGAGGCCGGCGACGCGCAGCACCTTGATGATCGGCGGCGCGCCACGGTTTGCCCAGAAGGCCATCCAGGCGCCGAAGGCCGGCCCTATGTCCAGGTCGCCGGCGATATAGACCGAGAGGCTGACGAGGTCTTCAGGCTTTGCCCCACCGGCTTCGAGCACCTTTGCCAGGTTGGAGAGCGCCTGAGCGGTCTGTGCAGCGAGATCGTCCCTGGCGACGGTCCGGCCTTGCGCGTCGACGCCATTCTGGCCGCCGACCAGCACGATGCGCGCGGATGCCGGCAGCGACACGCCGTGCGAATAGGCCGGATTGCTGTGCATGCCCTCGGGGTTCAGCCTTTCGATGGTCACCGCGCTTTTCTCCTCTTCAGCAAAAATTATCCCGCGGCCGCCCATAGGATCAACGGCAATCGTGCGGGCGTTTCAACGCACCATCTCGTTCGTTGCGGCCGCCGATTCCGCCATGCTACCCGGCGCTGGGCGAACAGCAATGCAAGGAACGGCCGATGAAGATTCTTGCCTATGACAATTTCAAGCCCGGCGTCACGCTCGACGATTTGCGGCCTTATCTGCGCGACGAAGTGTCGAATGTCTGGCGGCTCTGGAAGGCGGGGATCGTGCGTGAGAATTATGCGCGCGCCGATATTGGCGGCGTCATCATCGTCTTCGAGCTCGACAGCGTCGCGGAAGCGCGGCGCTACACCGAGGACTTCCCGCTGTCCAAGGCCGGGCTGCTAGAATGGCACTTCATCGCCTTCGACGCGCCATTGCCGCTGGAATTCCTGTTCGATCCGACGGTCGATATCGCCAAGCCATGGGACCGGACTGCGGCATGATCCGGTCGAGCGACGGGATCGAAATCCCGGCCAGCCTGGCTGAGTGGTGCGATCCGCGCCGCACGGCGCTGGTGGTCTACGACATGCAGGTCGGCATCTGTCGGCAGGTGGCCGGCGCCGCCACCCTCGTCGAGCGCACCGGCACGGTGCTGGAAGCGGCGCGCGGGGCCGGAATGCGGGTGGCGTTCACGCGCCACCTGTCGCTGCCGCGCAAATGGATGGGCGCGACGCAGCTGCGCACCGCCATGGCCTGGCAGCGGCGCGACAGCCCCGACACGGTCGAGCCGTGGTTCCTGCGCGACGCCGAAGCGACGCGGATCGTGCCCGAGCTGGACCCCGCGCGGACGAGGCGGTATTCGACAAGCTCACGATGTCGGCGTTCGATTCCACCGCGCTCGGCTTTGCCTTGCGCGACTGCGGCGTGCGCACGATAGCGCTCGCTGGCATCGCCATGGAGATCGGCATCGAGCCGACCGTTCGCCAGGCGACCGACAATGGCTTTGTCGCCGTGGTAATCGAGGATGCCTGTGGCTTCGGCAACCGCGAAGCGCGCGACCGCTCGATGGCAACGCTACGCTTCCTCGGCGAAGCCGTCGTCACCGACGTCGCAAGCTTCTGCAGCGCGCTTGCCGGCGCGGGTTGAGGGCAATCGGCTTGCCGCGCGACCCACCGTTTCACGGCAACGCCGAACCGCTCCATCGCTTTGTCTTCACACATTACGGACGGAAAACCGCTCCGCGCTTTTCCCGGAATTGATCTAGGTGGTGGCTGCGCTGTCGGTGCGAAAGCGCACGCCTTCGGCGCGACCGTGCACGCTGCCCCAGTCGTAGAGCGCCTGGAGCGCGGCGGCGAGATCTTCACCGCGCCCGGTCAAGGCGTAGCGCCCCTTGCCGTCGGGCGACGTCTGGAGCGTGACGAAGCCGATCTCGACAAGCTCGGCCAGGCGCTGCGTCAGCATCTTGTCCGAGAGTGAGGGAATCAGCCGGCGCAGGTCGGAATAGCGCATCGGCTGTTCCTTGATGCGCGCCAGGATCACCGTCTTCCATTTGCCCCCGAGCGCGTCGAGCGCGAACTCGACCGGACAGCCGTAGAGTCTTCCGCGTTGGGTCATGCGCCATGGTAGGCAAGGCACGGTGACGACGAAAGCAGAATTTGCCCGGCCATCTGGCCAGGGTCGCGGCTCACGGCCTCGCCGACTACAAAATCCATGGAGGAGAACGAAGACGAGCGTGCGCGACATCAATCCGGTCGATGCGAGACGGCCGAAACGTGTGGCGTCATTGCCTGGCTGTCTCGACCACCACAGGCTGCTGGTCGGCTCTGGTGGAGCGAGCTCCCGCACCCTGGTTCGCCTTCACCGAACGCGGCTATGCGGTCGAGATCTTTTCACCCGGCGACAGCGGTCTTGCATCCGAGATCGCGTCAAGACAGAGGCGGCCTCATCCGAGCAAGCGCTTGCTCAGCCGCGCGCACTGCACGCGAATATCGGGAATGGCGTCGATTTCGAAGAAGGTGCCGCGCGTCAGTGGACCGACGGCGAGGATATTGGCGAATACCGTGCCGTCGCCGGCGATGACCTCGCAGTTCGCGGTCACGTCGAGGCCGAGGCGCAGCGGATCCGGCCGTGCCAGCCCACGCTCGACCAGCGACCGCACCACGCTGTTCGAGGTGGTCGAGATGTCCTTGGCGATGCCTGTGCAATCATAGATGCGGGTGACGTCGAACCTTTCGAGCTGCTGCGTGTGGCGCGACTGGACCTGTAGGCTGAAGCCGTCGCCGGCGGCGATCTCGACGACGCGGCCGGCGACAAGGCGGATGCGGCCCGCTTGCACCGCCTCGGCAACGCGGGCGTAGACTTCCGGCGCCATGCGATGGCGGTGGATGTCCCACCAGGCCTTGGTGTGCTCGACGAAGCGGCGCTTGGCCGAGGACGGCCAGTTCTGCCAGATCTTCTGGTTGAAGGGTCTCAGACCGTCGACGACGTCGCGCCAGTCGATGCCGGCCTTCTGGTTTTCCCGGATCAGGTCGCGGAACCAGCCGACGAAATAGGAAAGCTGGGTGCCGAGCGGAATGTCGGCAACGTCGAGCTTGATCGGATTGCCCTTGCGATGCGGCGAAGGCAGCAGGCCGCGCCGCGACACCGCGACGATCGCGCCGCGGTGGCCGCGCTGCTCGAGCGACAGGAAGGCATCGACCATGCTCAAGCCGGTGCCCAGCACCAGGACTCGGGCTTCGGGGTCGAGCGCAGTGTCCGCCTCGGATCCCATCCTGATCGCATGCCCCTGCCCCGCCCCCGGCTCTTCGTCGTGGCCGGTGGCGAGCACGGCAAGATGCGCAACCACGCTGGTGCCGTTGGCCAGCGCCACTTCGACGCCTGACGCGGTCGGCGAGATCGACAGGCTCTCCTCGCGGATCAAGCGCAGCCGGCCCGTCTGCTGCTCACGCGCCTCGAGCTCGTCGAGCAACTCCTTGAGATAGCGGGCGTAGACGCTGCGCGGCGCATAGACCGGCGCCTGTTCCGGCGTTGCCAGGCCGCGTTCAAGCAGCCAGCGCGAGAAATTGCCGGGATCGTCGGCATAGGCGCTCATGCCCGACGCGCTGACATTCAGCACATGCGCCGACAGCAGCGTTGAATAGGCCATGCCTTGCCCAAAATGCGGGCGTTTTTCGATCAGGCTGACACGTAGATCGGGATTGGGCGACTTCAGCAGATGAGCGGCAAGCACGACACCGCTGGCGCCGCCGCCGACAATGATGATCGAACTTGGCGTAGCGCGCCCGGTCATGCGCACACCAGCTGTCCTGGCGATCGTCGCCGGCTCAGGAGAGATTGGTTCAGGCCTGGATTTTCAACGCCGCCGAAAAATCCTCGTCGCCGGCGATGTCGCGCATTTCCGCGAGGCTGCGCTGATCCAGCACCTCGGCGATGGCCTGCCGGACCTCCAGCATCAGGTGTCGGACTTGGCATGTCGCCTCGTTGCAGTCTTCGCAGCGCTGATACTGGGTGCGGCTGGCGCAAGGAATGGGGGCAAGCGGCCCGTCGAGCACGCGCACGACGTGGCCGACCTTGATCTCGTCCGCTGGGCGTGCCAGCCGGTAGCCGCCTTCCTTGCCCTTGCGGCTCTGAACGAAACCGGCATTGCGCAATTCGCCAAGGATGGCATCGAGGAACTTCTTCGGAATATTGTTTCCTGTGGCGATGTCGTTGACGAAGGCGAGCTGTCCAACCGGCAGGCGCGCCAGATGGACGAGCGCCTTGAGGCCGTATTTACCTTTTTTCGTGAGCATAACCCGCACGTTTCTCTGTCATGCGATGGCGCAAGGCCACCGGTTGCGAAACGCCTGGCGTGCCTCCCCGCCGCGTCCAAGCTGTCACTACAGATAAATTCTAGTGACATGATATACAAGCCGAGAAACGTTGATTTTGCTTCGTTTTCACGCCGCAATGGCCATTTTGGCCGGGGCTTGTGCTCTTGGAAGCACAGAAGCCGCCGCGAATGGCGCACCGGCAAACGGGCCGGCGGCAGGAATGTCCCGATCGGCGAGAATACCGACAGCAGCTTCTGCCCCTGAATTTGAAGGCCAAAGCATGCCGCGCGCGGCAACAAGGAGGGTGGCGTCGCTCATCGTCCTCTCCAATCCTTCAATGTCGATAAGGATACTAGACTTAACCGCGAACACAGGGAACTTGATTCCAATTTCTTGGCCATCCACAGCATGGATTTGCCGATGCAGGGGCGAAAACGGGAAAATCGTTGTTGCGCGCATGGACGACGTGGAAGAGGTTCCCGGGCAAGGACGATGGTTCTCACCCGGGCCGTCACCCAGAAGCGCGGGAACTGCCATAGCCAGATGGCTTTTTCTAACAAGACCGCACCGATTGGAAGGATTTAACTCTACAAGAACGATAGAGTTAGATGACTATGAAACGCAATCCGGGTTTTTCTCGTTTCCAGGAGCCTTTCATGTCCACCATTTCGCGACGTATCGTTCTCTTGTCCTCGGCGGCTCTGGCGGGCGCCGCCTTCCTCGGCCCGGCCGATGCGCGGGACCTCAAGATCACTATCGGCTACCAGACGGTGGTCGAACCCTCGAAGGTGCCGCAGGCCGACGGCGCCTATGAGAGCGCGACCAAGGCGACAATCGACTGGCGGAAATTCGATTCCGGCGCCGACGTGATCGCGGCGATCGCTTCCGGTTCGGTCGACATCGGTTATGTCGGCTCGAGCCCGCTGGCGGCGGCGGCGAGCCGCGAGCTTCCAATCCAGACAATCTTCGTTGTCGGGCTGATCGGCGAATCCGAGGCCCTTGTCGCCCGCAACGGCGCCGGCATCGAGAAGGCCGCCGACCTTGCCGGCAAGAAGGTGGCGGTGCCCTTCGTTTCGACGACGCATTACAGCCTGCTTGCCGCGCTGAAGCATGAGGGTGTCGACCCGAAGTCGGTCGATATTCTCAATCTGCGGCCACCGGAGATCGCGGCGGCATGGGCGCGCGGCGACATCGACGCCGCCTATGTATGGGATCCGGCACTCGGCCAGATCAAGACGACGGGCAAGGTCGTGCTGGATTCCTCCCAGGTCGCCGCCTGGGGCGCGCCGACCTTCGACGCCTGGATCGTGCGCACCGACTTCGCCGAAAGGAACCCGGAAGCGGTGCGCGACTTCGTCAAAGTAACGGGCGCAGCCTATGCCGAGTTCCTGGCCAAGCCGGACGCCTGGTCGGTGACGTCGCCGCAAGCGGCCAAGATCGCCACGATCACCGGCGCCAAGCTGGAGGACGTGCCGCAACTATTGAGGGGCTATGTCTTCCCGACGCTCGAGGAGCAAGCCTCGGACAAGTTCCTCCGTGGCGGCACGGTCAAGGCGGTCGAGGCGACATCGGCCTTCCTCAAGGAGCAGGGCAAGATCGACGCCGTGCTGCCGGATTATTCGAAATACGTGTCGTCGAAATATGTCAGCGAAGCGCTTGCCTCGAACTGACGCCAACGCGCGCGGTTCTCCTTCCCTGACGCCGCGTGCTCCCTGCCCCGAACCGCTTGCGAGGAGCGGCTTCGGGGCAGACAGATTCGGAATATCGGCGAGGTTCCCATGACGCATCTCGTGCTCGACAAGGTCTCGGTCCACTATGACGGTCAGCCGGCGCCGGCGGTCGAAAATGTGTCGATTGAGATCGCCAAGGATGACTTCGTTGTCCTGGTCGGCCGCTCCGGCTGCGGCAAGACCTCGTTGCTCAACGTCGCTGCGGGCCTGGTCGAGCCTGTGCGCGGACGCGCCACGATTGGCGGCCGGCCGATCACGGCGCCAGGCTCTGACCGCGCCGTCGTGTTCCAGAACGACGCGCTGTTTCCGTGGCTGACCGCGCGGGAAAATGTCGCCTTTGCGCTCAGGCTGCGCGGTGTCAGGGCCGCGGAACGGGCGCGGACTGCCGACGACCTTCTGGCGCTGGTGAAACTCGACGGCGCCGGCGACAAGCGCATCTGGGAGCTTTCCGGCGGCATGCGCCAGCGGGTCGGCCTGGCCCGGGCGCTGGCGGCCGAGCCGCAATTCCTGCTGCTCGACGAGCCGCTGGGCGCGCTCGATGCGCTGACACGCGAACGCATGCAGACAACGCTGCTCGATCTGTGGACGGCAAGCCAGGTCGGCGTGCTGATGGTCACGCACGGCATCGAGGAAGCCCTGGTGCTGGCAACCCGTATCATTGTGCTCGCTCCCGGCCCTGGCCGGGTGGTGTGGAGCTTCGAGACCGGCTTCAGCCGGCGCTATGCAGCCGGCGAGGCCATTCGCAGCATCAAGGCCGATCCCGCCTTCGCCGCAGCGCGCGGCGAGCTGACCGACGCGATCTTCGAAGGGGAGGCAGCATGACCGTTACCTCCTATGCCGAGCGGCCGCAGCGCAAGGTCGACGACGGAGCCGACGCGCTGTCGGTGCCATGGTCGCGGCCGCGGCCGAGACGCAGCCGCGTTTCGGCCCGCGTGGTTAGCGCGATCACCATTCTGATGATGCTGGCGGCGTGGACGGCATCGGCCCGCCTGCAATTGGTGTCGCCGGTTTTCCTGCCGTCGCCTGTGGCAGTCTGGAACAAATTTGTCGTCGTCGCCCGTGACGGCTTTGTCGACGCAACGCTGCTCCAGCATATCGCCGCCAGCCTGTGGCGGGTGTTTGCGGCGCTGGTCGCGGCCGTTTTCGTCGGCGTTCCCATCGGGCTGGCTATCGGCATCAGCACGATCGGGCGCGGCATCTTCGATCCGCTGCTCGAATTCCTGCGGCCGATCCCGCCGCTCGCCTATCTGCCGCTGATCATTATCTGGTTCGGCATTGGCGAGCCATCCAAGATCCTGGTGATTGCCATTGCCATGCTGGCGCCGGTTGCGCTGTCGACGGCATCGGGTGTTCGCGGCGTCTCGCAGGAGCGCATCAATGCAGCGCGCTCGCTTGGCGCCACGCAGCGCCAGGTGATCAGGCACGTCATCCTGCCCAGCGCGCTGCCCTCGATCCTGACGGGGCTGCGCATCGCGCTTGGCGCCGGCTGGTCGACGCTGGTCGCCGCCGAGCTGGTGGCCGCGACGCGCGGGCTCGGATTCATGATCCAGTCCGCTGCCCAGTTCCTCGTCACCGACGTGGTGGTGATGGGCATACTGGTGATCGCTGCCATTGCCTTCGTGCTCGAATTCATCATCCGCAGGATCGAGCGGGTTCTCGTCCCGTGGGCGGGGCGGGAGTAACCGGACCGGAGACGTGACGATGCCCCATTCCACCGCTGTACTGTTTGCGCATTTCGGCCATTGGCTCCGCCTGATCAAGGCCGGAGACAAACAGCCGCCTGACGGCGAACGCAAAACGCCGACGCCGGTCCAGCTGGATGCCGAGCGCAACCGCCTGCCGCCGCGCGACGAAAGTTTCTACTGGGGCTGGCAGTACTGGTCGCGGTGAGCGGCCGCCACGGGTCCGCTGTGTGCTGCTCCGGCGGGCGCCTGAGCATGGACGCCTGCTCAACCGCGCGAACGGTTTGCCCAGGCCAGGCCGACCAGGCCGACCAGCGCGGTCACGATGCCGGCATAGAGCCATTGCGACTGGCCGGTCATGAAGCTGCCCTGGACCCAACCGATGCCTTGCAATGACCACAGCACGCCGATGGCGAGCACAATCAAGGCCAGCAGATTTTTGATCAATCTCATCGCTAGAACTCCTCTCCAAGTCGATCATCAGCCGCATTCCGGCCGAAATGGAACAGCTAAAAGAAGCAGCCCAATCACGCCAACTTCTACTTAGATGCTAACCTCTGATCCTGCGCAAGACATGCGGAGATCGGTGGAAAGATCATCAAGGAAGCTGTGCCGCGCTGCGGGAAATCTCTGACAAATTGTTTCGCGTCGACTCCAAACGTGTAACATTGCCATGGAACCGACAGATCATTGCCGCATTTGCTGCCTCATTCGTCCCTAACCGCTGCGGGTCTGTCAACGGAGCCAGTCCCCAACACATGAACAAAAGCAACCAGACCGCGCTTGTCGCGGCCACGATCGCGGCTGGCCTGATGGTCGGCGCATCCACTGCCAGCGCCGCCGCTCAGTGCGGCCGTGCGTCCTGGTACTCACTGCATTCCAGAACCGCTTCCGGCGAACGCATGAACCCGTCGGCGCTGACCGCCGCGCATCGCAGCCTGCCGTTCGGCACCAAGCTGAAGGTGACCAATCGCAACAATGGCCGCAGTGTCGTCGTGCGCATCAACGACCGCGGCCCGTTCATCAAGGGGCGGATGCTCGATCTGTCGAAGGGCGCCGCCAGTCAGCTTGGCTTCATCAGCTCGGGTCACACCGCTGTCTGCATGGCACGGGTCTAACGGCCGCCACGGCCGGACACCGCCTCCGACGCTCGTCCCCAATAGCCGTGCTGCCTGCCTGGCCTTCGCAGGTGCACATTGAGCCGGCTGTTGCCGTTCCAGGCGGATTCTCAACGCCTTGGACGAAAGAACGAGCCTAAATCACGCAAGTTGACGTATTGCATCGCAGCAGATTGTTGCTAACTTCCCCGCAAGGCATTCAAGGCTCGGCGCTGCTCGTCGGCCCTTCGATCGCAGTCGGCAGCGGGGTTCTCGATGTTCTACCAGCTCTACGAACTGAACCACGCCGCCTTGCAGCCGGCGCGCCTCTATGCCGATGCGGTGCGCCTGTTCTACTCCAATCCGCTCAACCCGGTCTCACACACGTCCTGGGGTCGCTCGGTTGCGGCAACGGCCGAACTGTTCGAGCGCACGACGCGCCGCTACGGCAAGCCGCAATTCGGCCTGACCAAGACCGTGGTCGACTGGAAAACCGTCGAGGTCAGCGAACATACCGTCTGGTCGCGGCCGTTCTGCAACCTGGTCCGTTTCGAGCGGGCGGTTCCTGCTGGGCGCCGACCGGATCCGAAACTGTTGATCGTCGCGCCGATGTCTGGCCACTACGCGACGCTGCTGCGCGGCACGGTTGAGGCGATGCTGCCCTATGCCGACGTGCATATCACCGACTGGGTCGACGCCCGCATGGTGCCGCTTGCCGACGGCAGCTTCGATCTTGACGACTATATCGACTACATCGTCGACATGCTGCATGCGCTGGGTCCCGACACCCATGTGATGGCGGTGTGCCAGCCTTCGGTGCCGGTGCTGGCGGCGGCGGCACTGATGGAAGCCAAGGGTGATCCGTTCGTGCCCTCGACGATGACGCTGATGGGCGGGCCGATCGACACGCGCCGCAATCCGACGGCGGTCAATCTGCTGGCGCAGGAAAAGGGCATCGACTGGTTCCGCGACAACGTCATCATGCGCGCGCCCTGGCCGGTGCCGGGCTTCGGCCGCGAGGTCTATCCCGGCTTCCTGCAGCTTTCGGGGTTCATGAGCATGAACCTCGACCGCCACATCATCGCCCACAAGGACTTCTTCATGCATCTGGTGAAGCATGACGGCGACAATGCCGAGAAGCACCGCGAGTTCTACGACGAATATCTGGCGGTGATGGATCTGACGGCGGAATTCTACCTGCAGACCGTCGACACCGTGTTTGTCCGCCAGGCCTTGCCCAAGGGCACGATGACGCATCGCGGCGTGGCGGTCGACCCTTCGGCGATCCGCAATGTCGCCCTGTTCACGGTCGAGGGCGAGAACGACGACATCTCCGGCCTCGGCCAGACCAAGGCTGCGCACGACCTGTGCATCAACATCCCGGCCGACAGGCACGCCCATTACATGCAGCCGGCGGTCGGCCATTATGGTGTGTTCAACGGCTCGCGCTTCCGCTCCGAAATCGTGCCGCGCATCGTCGACTTCATTACCAGCTACGGCCGTCAGAACCGTGTTGCGGTCAAGCCCAAGCTGGTCAGGACCGGCAAGAAATAGGCGACCAGTGATGATGCCTGTCAATCCGCATCAGGTCGGTCAATGCCAAAATCATCGGTTGGCGGGGCCGTGCGGCCGGTCGACCTGTTGCACAATAGTCGCGTTGGCGCCACGCGGGTAACCATGCCGCAAAAATCAATCCATCCTCATAATTGACACGGACTGTAAATACCCCTTAACGTTTCGTTAACAACAAGGGACAAGCGGGGACAATGATTTCCTCACCAATGGCGAGAACGCTGCGCCTGTGTGCGCTGGCCGGACTTACTGTGGCGGCAGGTTGGGCCGGTTCGGCCTCGGCAGCCAGCCCGATGATAACAGGTGGCCCGACCTCGCAGCCGATCGGCCATTATGATTTCTGCAAGAGCTACGCGTCCGAATGTTCGATCCGCCCGAAGGATCTGTCGCCCGCCAGCCTGACCGGCTCGCTGTGGCGCAAGCTGCTCAGCGTCACGACAAGGGTCAACGCCGCCGTCAAGCCGGAGAGCGACTTCGACATCTACGGCAAGGACGAGGTCTGGGCCTATCCCGACAAGGGCGTCGGCGATTGCGAGGACTATGTCCTGGAAAAGCGCCGTGAGCTGAACCGGCTGGGCGTCTCGTTTTCCGATCTGCTGATGACCGTCGTGCGCAAGCCGGATGGCGAAGGCCACGCCGTGCTGACGGTGCGCACCGACAAGGGCGACTACATCCTCGACAATCTGACCGACCAGGTCCGTTCCTGGGACCAGACCGGCTATCGTTTCCTCAAGCGGCAGGCGATCGACAATACCGGCCGCTGGGTCTCGATCCGCGGCGGCCAGCAGGTGCTGGTCGGCTCGGTCCAGTAACAAGGCAACTCATTTCGGCTGTGCCAGCGCGGCGCGGATCGACGCAATGATGCGGCGAAGCTCGGCTTCGTCGAGCTTTTCGATGTTGTCGGCCAGGAGATTGGCAAGCTCGGTCGCCGCCGGGCTAAGACCCGACGTGTCGAGCTTGACGCGCGGATGCGAGGTTTCGGCCAGCCGCGCCAGTTCCTCGGCCTCGTCCCAGATGATGTTGAAATAGCCGATGATCTTCTGGATCAGCGTCCAGCTCGGCGCACCGCGGCGGCCGTGTTCCAGCGCCGAGAGATAGGCTGCGCTGACGCCGATCGCCTTGGCCATGTCCTTCTGGCTGACGCCGCGCTCGTTTCGCAGCACGCGAAGCTTTTCGCCGAACGGGGTCACAAGCGCACCTTCATGGGTGCATCCTCATAGGTGCGTCCCTCATCGGCGTTTCCTCATGAGCGCGCCCGCCGCAAGCGGATATAGAGCGCACCCGAGCCGCCATGTTTGCGGGCGGCATGGTCGTGGCTGGAGACGAGGGGCCGGAAGGCGGGTGTCGACAGCCATGACGGCACGGCGCGCCGCAAGACGCCATCGCCGCCCGACGAAGAGCCCTTGCCGGTGATCACCAGGACGTAGCGGATGCCGCCGGCATGCGCCCGGTGCAGAAAGGAAAACAGCAGCGAATAGGCTTCGTCCTGCGTCAGGCCATGCAGGTCGACGCGGCCCTCGATCGGCAGCCGGCCCTTCGACAGCTTGTCCAGCGTCGGTTCATCGAGTGCGTGGGAGACATGCTGCGCCTTCGGCTTTGCGGCCGTGGCAGCATTGCCCGCGACCTGTGCCGGCGGCGGCGCCTGCCTGGTCTCGTCGATCTCCGGCCCGACGTGCGGAATTTCGACGGCGGTTCTGCCCTTCAGCGGTTTTGCCGTGTGCGCCACCAGGTTCCACAGCACCCGGTCGTCCTCGCTCAGCCTATCGATGCGCCGGGTCATCGGCCTGCTCCTGAAACCAGCGGCCGGGGGACCAGCGCATAAAAATCTGCGGCGTTGCGGATAACGCCGGCGATCTCGCCGGCAGCATCGCCCGACCCGGCAAACAGATCGCCGCGGGCCGGCCCGGTGATCGCCGAGCCGGTGTCCTGCGCGATCATCAGCCGCCGGAACGGTTTTCCGTCGAAAGCGGTCAGCGACGGCGCATCGATATGGAAGGGCGTGCCGAACGTGTGCAGCAGCCGGTCGACGGCGATCGAGCGGCCCGGTGTCAGCGCCACCTTGGCGGCAGCGATCGGGCCGAACTCTGGGTCGTCGACGCCCATCTCGCGGAAGAAGATGTAGGAGCGGTTGCGCCAAAGGATCTCGTCGACGCGTTCCGGATGCGCCTTGAACCAGGCACGGATCGACTGCATCGTCACTTTCTCCCGCGGGATCTCGCCTTCCTCGCTCAAGATCTTGCCCGGTCCGGTAAAGCGCTGGCCGGATTTGGCGGCATAGGTGATGCGGCGAAGCCTGCCGTCGGTCATCTTGAGGCGTGCCGCGCCCTGCACGTGAATGAAGAAGGCGTCGACCTTGTCGGCGAGCCAGGCGATTTCCAGCCTGTTTCCGGCAAGCGCGCCGCGTTCGATCTCGCCGCGGTCGAAATATTCGACCGGGCCGTTCGGCGCCGCACGAGCAAAGGCGAGATAAGGATCCAAGGTTGAAGGACGATTGCCGTCGTCGATGTCGACTAGGTCGGCCGGGCGCGCCAGCAACGGCACCGAAAACCGTTGCGTGCGTACCGGCGAGGCTTCGACCTCCGGCTCATAAAAGCCGGTGACCAGGCCGGGACCACCATCTTCGGCATCGATACGGGCCGGAACGAAATGGCGCTCGAAAAAGCTTCGAGCCTGCGACCGATTCGCCGGCGAAACGGTGCGCGCTTCGGCATAGGCGTCGGCAAAGCCATTGTAGTCGACGCCGAGCGCGCCGGAGCGGTAGGGTTTGCTCAGGATATGAAAGGCCGAGCGGCGAAAGGCGTCAAAGGCAGCAAGATGGTCGTCCTCACCCCAGCCCGGCAATTCGCCAAAGGATTTTTCGCTGAAGGCTCGAGAAAGCGACACGACAGCCTCCGCCGCCGTCCAGTTCAGTCTTCTTCTTCGGTGGCGACGAGCTTCCAGTTCGGATCGCGCGAGCGCGCGTCACGAGCGAAGGTCCAGACATCCTTGACCTCGGCGACGGTTTCGGGATCGCCGTCGATGACGGCGCCGGCCTTGTCGCGGGTCGCCGAAATCAGTTCGCTGACAATGCGCAGCGTGATGTGGGCCTCGCTGCCCTTCATCTCGGCCGAAACGATGTCGGCCTTGTCGATGCCGACGAAGGAGGACTGGATCTTTTCGGCTTTCGCCTCACGGTCGCCGATGGCCGCGACGAAGCCGTCATAGACCTCGCGCGACAAAAGGTTCTTCAGCGTTTTGCGGTCGCCATCGGCGTAGGCCATGACGATCATCTCGTAGGCCATCTTGGCGCCGTCGACGAAGGTCTTCGGGTCGAAGGTCGGATCATTGTCCTTGATCGCCCGCAGGCCCCGGTTGAGATCGGTGTCCGGCTTGGCAAAGGCATCGATCGCCACATAGGCATCGGCCGCCGGCTCTCCTGTCAGGCGCTTGCGCGGCAGCGAGACCACGTTCTCGGGTTTCTGGGCGGCATCCTTGTCGTTTTTGCGCGCTGCCGTATATGGATCGAAGGGTGGGCGCTCGTTGCCCGTGCGTCGGCCAAGCACGTTGCGCAGCTGGAAGAAGATCACCACCGCCGCAATCAGAAAGAAAATCGTGCCGAAGTCGAAGAAGCCCATATCTTGCGCCAATCAATCCCTGCTTTGGCCGGACCAGCGGCCAAGCAAGGGCCGCGATCACATAGCGTTCAGTATCCAAAGCATATAGAACGCATGGCGCAATCATTCAAATCAAAGGCAGCCATACCTATCTAACAGCTCTGGTGCCAGCGGCGATTGCTCGCCGGCCGGCAAAACATCGAAAACGATCGGTCAAGATTTGCGTATCTCGCTGCTTCCCCTGTTCATTCTCGCGCTTCCGCTGCTGGAGATAGCGGGTTTCGTTATTGTCGGCCGCCAGGTCGGCGCGCTGGCGACAGTCGGCTTGGTGATGGCCTCGAGTGTCGCCGGCGCCCTGCTGCTGCGGCACCAGGGTTTTGGCGTCATGGCCAGGGTCCGTGCCGAAATGGATGCCGGGCGTGATCCGAGCGGCCAGCTTGCGCATGGCGCCATGATCGTGCTGGCAGCGATCCTTTTGATCATCCCCGGCTTCATCTCGGATATTTTCGGCCTTCTGCTGTTCCTGCCGCCGGTGCGCGATCTTGCCTGGCGGATGCTGAAAGGCCGCATCGTGCTGGCAACCGATTTCAGCAGTGGTTTGCGGGCAAGGCAACGCGGCAAGACCATCGATCTCGACGACGGCGACTATTCGCGGGCCGACGACCATACGCGCGGACCGGGTTCTCCCTGGCGCCGCCTCAAGGACGAGTAGCTGCAAGGCAACCGGCGTCTTTTGCAAACTTGTCTTGTCGGGCCGGCCATGATAGCGAACGCCCGAATTTCAATCCGGTCAGCAACGCTGCCCAGGCAAAAGGACCACAGCTTATGGCCAGCAACGACGACGCGCCGACCGGCGCAGCCAACGGTAATGGAAATGCGGCGCAGCCTTCGCTCAACGTGCTTGCGCAATATGTGAAGGACCTGTCCTTCGAAAGCCCCGGCGCACCGAACTCGTTGCGCGGCCGCGACAAGGCTCCGGGCATCGCCATCAATGTCAACGTGAACGCCAACCCGCTTTCGGACAAGCAGTTCGACGTCAATTTGACGCTGAACGCAAAAGCGTCGTTCGACCAGGAAGTGCTGTTCAACGTCGAGCTGGTCTATGGCGGCGTCTTCTCCATCAGCGGCTTCCCGCAGGAGCACATGCTGCCGATCCTGTTCATCGAATGCCCGCGGCTGCTGTTCCCGTTCGCCCGGCAGATCATCGCCGAGGCAACACGCAACGGCGGCTTCCCGCCGCTGATGCTAGACCCGATCGATTTCGCGCAGATGTTCCAGCAGAAGCTGACCGAGGACCAGGCTGCCGCCAAGGTCAAGGTGAGCTGAGGCTGGTTGGCTCGCAGCGTTTGAAAAACCCGGCGCGAAGCCGGGTTTTTTGTTTGAGACGCCGGCGGGGCAGTACAAGGGGGGAGATCGGACTTCACGTCAGCCTTCGCCAATCCTTCATCGCCGCAGGAATGAGCGAGACGCTGGGTCTGCCAATCTCCCCCCTGTTTGGACCGGAGACATCGCGCTCGTGTCCTCGAATGGCATCCCGAACCTCCCGGCGCAAAGCGCGCCAAACTGTTCGCGATGTCCTCGCACACCTGTT